>JBILEX010000118.1:0-3570 GCA_044351895.1 Candidatus Planktophila sp. | reverse complement strand
TACGTAGTGCGTTTGTAATCAAAACAATTGTGATTCCTTTTGCTTTAAATTCTGAGATTACATCAATGATGTCTAGCGTTGTTCCACTATGGCTGATAGCAACGAGTACATCACTCTTCTTCAGGAGTGAGATCGAAGTGAGCGCAGTATGTAAGTCTGACCATGCTACAGAACGCTTGCCAAGGCGGTTCAGCTTAAGTTGGAGATCCATTGCAACATAACCGCTAGATGCAAATCCAATAATTCCAATTGTGCTTGCCTTTTCCCACGCATCTACAGTCTTAACAAAAGTTTCAACATCGAGTCTTTCGGCAGTTGTCTTAATCGCAAGCGCGTCAGCGTAGGCAATCTTGCGAATTACTTCGGCGGCAGAGTCATCAACAGTAATTCCACCATCTAAAGGTAAATCTGCACCTTGAGCGGTTTGGCGACTGAGTTGACCAATAAGTGCCATACGAAATTCGGGATAACCTTTAAAGCCAAGTGTTTTACAGAAACGCACAACTGATGCAACTGATGTTCCACTGCGATCTGCAAGCTGCGAAATATTCATTCCCGAAGCCAGATCTGGGTTGCTCAAAATTGAATCTGCAATAGCCACTTCACTGGCATGGAAAGATGGAATCTGGTTTGCGATCTCACCTAAGAGATCACCGAAATGGGGGTGGCTTTCGTATTTCAAGAGCTACCTCCAATCGATGAAAAATACTTACACAGAATTGTAAGCGCTGTGAAAATTCTGGCCTTAACAGGCCGTGTGGTCAAGCACATCTAGGTAACGATTACCGCTTTTGAGGGTGAGTTTCTTACTCGTGGAGCGCTTCTCGAATCCTGTCCGAGGAGTTCTCAAGTCTACTTTTTGCTGTTGGCGCGTCAATATTCAGCAAAATCATCAAGATTGCAATTTTGACCTTAAACCCTGAATCTTCAAGAGCCTTCTCCGCAACGGCCCGTGGTGATCCAGTGGCACTTTCAATAATGCGTATCGCTCGATCTCGTAGCTTTCCGTTGGTGACTTGTAGATCCACCATTAGATTTCCAAAAGTCTTTCCTAATCTGACCATCGTGATCGTTGAAATCATATTGAGAACTAACTTCTGTGATGTTCCTGATTTGAGGCGAGTTGACCCTGCAAGAACCTCAGGCCCAGAATCAATTTCAATCGGAAAATCAACATGTGAAGAAAGCTCAGACTGTGGGTTGCTCGTCAAACTTATTGTTGCTGCTCCGATTGAACGTGCATAATCAACTGCACCGATTACATAAGGTGTTCGACCACTCGCAGCGATTCCAACAACTGCATCGCTGGTGCGCAAGCCGATAGATTTCAAATCGGTGACACCCAGTTCGGTGTTGTCTTCTGCACCTTCGACTGCGTGCTTAAGAGCGGTCTCACCACCTGCAATAAGTGCAATCACTTGATCGTCAGAAATTGAAAAAGTTGGTCCACATTCTGCAGCATCTAAAACTCCGAGACGACCGGAAGTTCCGGCGCCGATGTAAATTAATCGCCCGCCCTGCATTAAGCGATCAACGATTGCATCAATAGCTCGCTCTATCGCTGGGAGTTGTAGTGCGATTGCTTTGGGTACATCAGCATCGCTCTCGTTCATCGCCTTTAGGAGTTCACCGATACTCATAATGTCCAGCAGATGAAATTTCTCATCCACTTGTTCGGTTCGAAGTTTTCCGAGTTCTGCCTTTGGCTCTGCACTCATACTGGCATAGTAGTTAGATTGAGCAGAAAAGGATAGAAATTCACCCCAATATTCACCCAATAAATGTTGGGGTGTCGGTCAGACATACTCGCGTCCTAGTGCAGGATGCACACTATGGATATCAGCGAACTCGAAATCCCTGAAGTACCTATCCCTGCTCGTATTCTGGATGAGAAGGCGCGAGCTCAAAAGAATCAGCGAGCTGTGATCGCAGCTGCGAAAGCGCGACGTAGAAAAGTTACACAGGCAAAGCCCATCAAGCGTAAAGCGAGTTAATGCTTACGCTGTTGGTGCTTCTGCAAGATCTTCCGGAGAGTCAGGCATTGTTGCCTTTGGAGCTCCAGTAAATGTAAATGTGGCATCTGGGCCATCACCATCAACATCTACAACAATGATCTCGCCAGCCTTTAGCTCGCTAAAGAGAATGCGCTCAGAGAGAGCATCTTCGATTTCGCGCTGAATGACTCGTCGCAAAGGACGGGCGCCAAGAAGCGGATCGTAACCACGAGCAGCCAAGAGATCCTTAGCGCCTTGTGTAAGTTCGATTCCCATATCTTTCGCCTTTAGGCGATCATCAAGGCTTGCAATCATTAGATCAACGATAGAGATGATCTGCTCTTTGGTGAGCTGATGGAAGACGATGACATCATCGATACGGTTGAGGAATTCTGGACGGAAGTGTGACTTGAGTTCATCGCCAACTTTCGCCTTCATGCGCTCGTAATTTGTGAGGTCGTCATCAGAGTTTGCAAAGCCCAGACCTTGACCCTTTGAAATATCGCGAGTACCAAGGTTTGTGGTCATGATGATGACAGTGTTCTTGAAATCTACGGTGCGTCCTTGTGAATCTGTGAGGCGACCATCTTCAAGCACCTGTAGTAGTGAGTTGAAGATATCTGGATGTGCCTTTTCGATCTCGTCAAAGAGAACAACTGAGAATGGACGGCGACGTACCTTCTCTGTGAGCTGTCCACCCTCGTCATAACCGACATACCCTGGAGGTGCACCGAAAAGTCGTGAGGCTGTGTGGCGCTCTGAGTATTCAGACATATCAAGTTGAATCAACGCGCTCTCGTCCCCGAATAAGAAGGAAGCGAGCGTGCGTGAGAGTTCTGTCTTTCCAACACCTGATGGGCCAGCGAAGATAAAGGATCCGCCCGGACGCTTTGGATCTTTAAGTCCAGCACGTGTACGACGAATTGCTTGTGAGAGCGCCTTGATCGCTTGATCTTGGCCAATCACGCGGCGATGAAGTTCATCTTCCATGCGAAGAAGTCGCGCAGTCTCTTCTTCAGTAAGTTTGAAGACCGGAATTCCAGTTGATGCTGAGAGAACTTGAGCGATTAGCTCTTCATCAACTTCAGTGACCTTGTCGAGGTCAGTTGCCTTCCAATTCTTCTCAGCTGCATTGCGCTCTTCGATAAGAGTCTTCTCTTTATCGCGTAGTGCAGCAGCGCCTTCAAAGTCCTGGCCATCAATTGCAGATTCTTTCGCCTTACGTGCTGCTGCGATCTTCTCATCGAATTCACGTAGCTCGACAGGTGCTGTCATTCGCTTAATGCGAAGACGTGATCCTGCCTCATCAATAAGATCGATCGCCTTATCTGGCAAGAAACGATCTGAAACATAACGATCTGCCATATTTGCAGCGGCAGCAAGTGCGCCATCTGTAATGGATACGCGGTGATGGGTTTCGTATCGATCGCGAAGACCCTTCAAAATTTCAATGGTGTGAGCAACTGATGGCTCTTTCACTTGAATTGGTTGGAAGCGACGCTCAAGAGCTGCATCCTTCTCAACGTGCTTGCGGTACTCATCGAGAGTTGTTGCACCAATTGTCTGGAGCTCACCG
>JBILEX010000117.1:0-3598 GCA_044351895.1 Candidatus Planktophila sp. | reverse complement strand
GTCTTGCTAGCAAGTAGAGCATCTGTGCAAGCTTTGGAGGCCGCTAAATGAAGATAGGTAAAGAGAATCTGATCTTTGCGTAGTCTCGAGTATTCAACTTCAATCGGCTCTTTCACTTTGAGGATCATCTGACTTGATGCCCAAATCTTTTCAACGTTCTCTTCGATCGTTGCGCCAGCCGCGACGTAATCAGCATCAGTAAGGGAGGATCCTAAACCTGCACCTTTTTCAATTACTACGCTGTGTCCTGATCGTACAAACTCCGCAACACCCTCTGGAGTAAGTGCTACGCGCGATTCATGAACTTTGATTTCCTTCGGTACGCCTACGAGCATCTCTTAATCCTTTGCTTTAATAGCTGCAGCAATCAGGCCAACGAAGAGTGGGTGTGGACGTGTTGGCCTTGATCGCAACTCTGGATGTGCCTGTGTTCCCACGTAATAAGGATGTACCTCTCGTGGTAATTCCACAAACTCCACTAAATCGAGTTCTCGGTTGATTCCCGAAAAGACCAATCCTGCTTCACTTAGCTTGCCGCGGTAATCGTTGTTTACTTCATAACGATGGCGGTGACGCTCATCTATGGTGGAAGCACCATATACATCCGCAACAATTGAGCCGTTACCTAACTCGGCACGATAGAGACCAAGTCGCATCGTGCCGCCCATATCTTCCTGACCTGCAACGATTTTCTCCTGTCCCGCCATCGTGGCAATGACGTGAGTTCCGTTTTCAGGATCGAACTCAGCAGAATTGGCATCTTGAATTCCAGCGAGGTTTCGGGCAGCCTCAATAACCATGCATTGCAAACCTAGACAGAGTCCGAGCGTAGGAATTTTATGTTCACGCGCATAGGTCAAGGCTCCGAGCTTTCCTTCGATTCCTCGAACACCGAATCCACCTGGAACGCAGATCGCATCAACATCACCAAGTGCTCGCGCAGCACCTTCTGGGCTACTGCATTCATCGCTTGGAACCCAAATTAATTCTACTTTTGCGTTATTTGCAAAACCACCTGCGCGTAGCGCTTCTGAAACCGAGAGATAGGCGTCAGGAAGATCAATATATTTACCAACCAATGCAACCTTCAGATGATGTTCTGGATGGTGAACCTTTTTGAGAAGGTCATCCCATTCACCCCACACAACATCATGTCCACCAAGACTTAGTCGGCGCACAACGTAGGAATCTAAGCCTTCGCTGAAGAGAACTTTAGGAATGTCGTAGATACTTGGAGCGTCAACTGCAGCAACTACGGCTTCTGCATCAACATCGCACATCAAAGAAATCTTCTTCTTAATCGAATCTGGGATCGTACGATCTGATCGCAGAACAATGGCATCTGGTGCAATACCAATACTGCGAAGTGCGGCAACGCTATGTTGCGTTGGCTTCGTCTTTAACTCTCCGGACGGTCCGATGTATGGCACTAGGGATATATGAAGATAGAAAACGTTGTCGCGACCAACTTCTTGGCGAAGCTGACGCGCAGCTTCTAAGAATGGTTGAGACTCAATATCACCTACGGTGCCACCTATTTCGGTGATCACAACATCAATATCAGGGGCTGACATCGCGAGAATTCGTTCTTTGATTTCGTTTGTGATGTGCGGAATCACTTGGACCGTCTCACCCAAATATTCACCACGTCTTTCGCGTGCGATAACGCGTGAATACACCTGGCCGGTCGTCACATTTGCAGATCCCTCAAGATTGCGATCGAGGAAACGCTCGTAGTGGCCAATATCTAGATCGGTTTCTGCTCCATCGTCGGTAACGAAAACCTCACCGTGTTGAAAGGGGTTCATCGTTCCCGGATCTACGTTCAAGTAAGGGTCCAGTTTTTGCATAGTGACGCGAATCCCCCGAGAAACCAGGAGCCTTCCGAGACTAGATGCGGTGAGTCCTTTGCCTAAACTTGAGGCAACTCCCCCGGTTACAAAAATATGCTTCGTCACATGCGCTTGGCCCATGGGAGTCAAACCTATCAGGCTCTGAGCCTACTTACCTCGCATGGCCAAGAGTTCGGCTGCGTGTTCTTGGGCACTCACGGATTCATCTAACCCTGCAAGCATGCGAGCAATCTCAGAAACCCGAGCCTGTTCATCTAATTGGCTCACGCCAGATTGAACCACCTGCCCATCGCTATCTTTTGCGACGACGAAATGTCGATCGGCCCACGCTGCGACCTGAGGTAGATGCGTCACCACAATCACTTGTGCATGTTGAGAAAGCGCATGAAGCCTGCGACCAACTTCAATCGCTGCTTTTCCGCCAACGCCTGCATCGACTTCATCAAAGATATATGTTCCAACTGGGGCTGATGCTGCGATCACTACTTCGAGTGCCAACATGATGCGCGACATTTCTCCACCTGATGCGCCTTTTCCAAGTGCCACCTTCGGGCCGTCTTTATGTGCTTGGATCGACATGACGATCTCATCGCAACCGGTAACTGTGAAATCACTTTCTTTAAGACTGCCTTCATAATCTGGAGCAATCACATCAGCATAAAAACGAGTATGAGGCATAGATAATCCTGCGATCTCTGCCGATACACCGTCACTAAGTTTGCTTGCAGCGCTGCTTCGTGACGCAGTCAATCGTTTAGCATCCGCTAACAGTTTAGATTTCACGCTTTTAATCTCAGCCTCGAGCTCGGCTATTCGATCTTGTCCACCATTCAAATCTGCAATCATCTCCTTCGCGCTCTTAACGCGGAGAGCAATCTCAGCCATTTCCTCATCGACATTTCCTACCCCGCCCCACTTTTTCACAAAAGCGAGAAGGGCCGCTTTTCTCTCTTGCAAGAAATCCAGACGTGTCGGATCAGCTTCGAGTGAAGAGAGATATGAAGTCAGCGCCGCATGAGCATCATCGATTAAGAAAAAACCTTCGGCAACACTTGTGGCAATCTCATCGAGAGCCTGGTCCTTACCCTTCGCAGTTTCAAGAAACTTGCGAACCTGACCTAACACTGTGAGCGCGCCAGCATCCTCATCGCCAAGAGCCGATCCAGCACCGGATGCCGCGATTCGCAGATCCTCAACACTGGCTAGCTTTCGAATCTCGTCTTCAACGGCAGCGCACTCATTTCGTGTTGGTTTCAGGATTGCCCACTGTTTTGCTAACAACTCTAAATCTGCAATCTGCGAATCTCTCGCAGAGGCATTGGACACTAGAGCCTTAAGCTTGGCCTTCATTTCGTTGTATACGTTAAAGGTGTCTACATACTCTTTCAAAGAGAGTTGCAAATCATTTCCTGCGAAGAGGTCGAGAAGTTCTCGTTGCCGCACACTCTTTACTATTTGTGTGTTCGCCGACTGTCCGTGGATCGCAATCAGAGGCTCAGTTATCTCTCCCAGGGTGGACGCGTTTACCGTTGCACCAGAAGCAGTTGCTTTACTTTTTCCATCACTTGAAACCGATCGAGTCAGAATGAGAGAACCGTCTTGAACAATTCCGCCTAAATCTTCAATCTGAGCCGAAAGCGATAACGGAATTGAAAAGGTTGCCGAGGTAACCAAACGTTCGGAGCCATGACGAACCAAGGAACTATCAGATTTAGCACCTAGCAAAAGAGAGAGTGCTGTGAGGA
>JBILEX010000116.1:0-3611 GCA_044351895.1 Candidatus Planktophila sp. | reverse complement strand
TTCTCGAAGGTGCGACTTGGCATTTGCTTGAATCGAAAGAGGATCAGCTTCTCAACAAGGTGGGATACGCAAAGTTTGTCGAACAGTCATGGCGCAAGGCCGTGCGTTTCGACCTAGCAAAACTACTTGGCTTGACCGCAACCAGATAAGGGAGAGACTCGAGTTTAATAATGTGATTTTGGTGGACGATACTGGGATCGAACCAGTGACCCCCACAATGTCAATGTGGTGCTCTACCGCTGAGCCAATCGTCCGTACGGTGTAAAACTTTAGATCTCTTGCTTTGGGCCGTATTAAGTTGTTGGGAAAGTATAGCCATATAGCTAATTCTGTCGAAAGTTTAAGTTACGAACGGCCGAAATCGTCCTCAAGACGCTCAATATCGTCCTCACCGAAATATGTTCCTGTTTGAACTTCGGTGAAGATCAACTCTTCTGATCCGATATTTTCAATTCGGTGCGCAACTCCAATTTCAATATCAATCGAGTCACCCGCCGACATTTCGAAGCTGTCGCCATCGAGGGTAATTCTTGCCTCACCGCTGACGATAAACCAATGCTCTGCTCGCTTTTCGTGGCGTTGATAAGAAAGACGCTTTCCCGGGAGAACGTACAAGTTCTTCACCTGATGCACATCAGATGAAGAGAGAACTTCATAGCGACCCCATGGGCGTACTGAATTGTCTTCAGTCATGACGGTCATCCCTTCAGCTCTAGATAAAAAATTCGTGGAGGTGGAAACGGGATTTGAACCCGTGTAGAGGGATTTGCAGTCCCTTGCCTCGCCTCTCGGCCATTCCACCACGAACATGTCGTACGGATAAAGAAACGCCGCCCATCAAAATGAACGGCGCTCTATCCGAGCGGACGACGGGGTTCGAACCCGCGACCTGAACCTTGGCAAGGTTCCGCGCTACCAGCTGCGCTACGTCCGCATTTACTGCGGAGGCAAATCTAGCGTAGGCAGGGCCGATGCGCCAAAGCGCACCCTTTTCTGCGTAGCCTTACCCCGTGTTCGGTCGCGATTATCAATTCTGGATGGGCAATCGCCATGCCACCAAAATGCAGAAGTTCACCGATGACCCGTCGTGTTTGGATGACGGTGGTTTCTGGGCAGTCTTGGTTACATTTGAAGGTCAATACCACTTTGCAAAGTTTAAGAAAGTTCAGGAAGCGCCGTTTCCGGAGTCGCCGTGGTCGGTGCTGGAAAGACCATGGCGGACATCGCTGCAAGAGCTTGATTACATGAGTTACGTTCATGCAGTACGCGAAGAGATATCTGCGGGCTCCGTCTATCAGGTGAACGCGTGTAGAGAGCTATCGCACCTCATTGATATAAAGAGGCAGAAATTGGCTGGACTCTTTGCGCGAATGCAGTACGCAAATCCAGCGCCCTTCGCCAGTTATCTTAAAATTCCAGGATTCGAAATTGCCAGTGCATCACCTGAAAGATTTCTCAGCCGTATTGGAGATCACCTGATTACTTCACCTATTAAGGGAACGATTCGATGGGATGAAGAAGATTTTGGCGAGAAAGATAAAGCTGAAAATCTGATGATTGTTGATTTGATGCGTAATGACATTAGTCGAATTGCCAAAGAAGGCAGCGTCGAGGTGAGCGAGTTATTCAGACGCGAGAAGCATCCTGGGCTTACACATCTTGTTTCAGATGTTCAGGCGAAGGTCAAAACTGGAACATCGTGGGCAGAGATTCTTGCGGCGACAACTCCGCCAGGTTCTGTCAGTGGCGCACCAAAGAGCGCGGCACTTTCAATCATTGCAGAACACGAGGTTGCACCACGGGGACCGTACTGCGGAGCATTGGGCTGGATTCAAGGCGATCGCGCGGAATTAGCGGTTGCAATTCGAACATTCTGGAATACGGGTGACGAGTGGTTACGTTTTGGAACTGGTGCAGGAATTACTTGGGGGAGTGAGCCAGCACAAGAGTGGGAAGAGACTCAACTTAAGGCACGAAATCTGATCTCTATAGCAGGTGGCACTCTGTGAAAATCTGGGTAGATAACCAATTAGTCGAAGCGTCATCTGAATATCTTGATGAAAAAAATTGGTCTTTGGGCATGGGTCTCTTCGAGACGATGAGAACTGAAAATGGGTCGGTGCAGTTCTTGGCAAGACATATGCGACGTGCGGTCGCGAGTGCTCGAGTACTTGAGATCCCTATTCCGGATGAAGATCTGATTTCGCAAGCAATAGATCAGTTGTTGGTTGCAACCCCACATAAGGTCGGAAGACTTCGATTGTCTTTTTCCAAAGCCAGATTTGTTGCCACACACGAGTCATACACTCCTGAGGAAAAGCCGCTTACGCTAATGGTGAGCCAGAATTTGAGTTCGACAGTTGGTCGTCAATATAAAACCTTTCCATACACTGGACGTCTTGATCTTTTGCAGGAGGCGATAACTGCTGGCTGTGATGAATTGATTCAGATCGATCAAGACAATCGGGTATGCGAAGGTGCTGTTTCTAATTATGCATTTCGCATCAATGGGCAATGGCAAACTCCTCCGATAACTGCCGGAATTCTGCCCGGAGTAATTAGGGCCATTGCAGTAGAAAAGTGTGGGGTGGTTGTGAAGGATTTATCTCTAGCGGATCTAGCTTCTTGTGAAGCAGCGATAGTGATGAGTTCTTTGAAGATTGCTCTTCCTGTTGCTTCCATAGAAGGGCGAACTCTGGCGATGGATTCGGATGTGAGCGATATCTGCAGCAAATTGCGCCAGTTAGCCACCGCTCATTAGGTACTCTTAACCCATGGCAACTATTGCAATCACGGTGGACGGGGCTGCCCGCAGCGTTGAATCAGATCAGCGTCCGACCCATATTTTTGCCGAGGATAAGACCATTGTTGTCGCGCGCGTTAACGGTGAACTTCGGGATCTCTGGACCGAACTTGCCGACGGAGATGTTGTCGAAGGCGTATCGATCTCTTCACCAGATGGGCTTAATGTGCTTCGTCACTCAACAGCACACGTCATGGCTCAGGCCGTCCAACAAGTATTTGCTCAGACTCGTCTAGGAATTGGTCCGCCAATCCGCGATGGTTTTTACTATGACTTCGATCCTGAGCGTCCATTTACACCGGAAGATCTTGAGAAAATCGAATCTGCAATGCGCAAGATCGTTAAAGATGGTCAACGCTTTAAGCGTCGTGTAACAACTGAATCTGACGCTCTAAAGGAGTTAAGCCACGAGCCTTACAAGTGTGAACTTATTGGTCTCAAATCTGGTGCGACGGACGAGACAAGCGTTGAGGTGGGCGGAGCCGAATTAACAATCTATGACAACCTCGGTCGCGATGGTGAACCAGTCTGGTCAGATCTATGTCGTGGTCCTCACCTGCCATCTACAAAACACATCACTGCCTTCAAGTTGATGAGAGCTGCTGGTGCCTACTGGCGTGGTTCTGAGAAAAATCCGATGTTGCAGAGAATTTACGGAACTGCGTGGCCGTCTCAAGATGAACTCAATGGATATCTTGAAATGCTGGCAGAGGCTGAAAAGCGAGATCATAGAAAACTGGGACAAGAACTCGATCTCTTCTCATTTCCTGAAGAGATTGGATCCGGTCTTGCGGTATTTCATCCCAAG
>JBILEX010000023.1:0-9843 GCA_044351895.1 Candidatus Planktophila sp. | reverse complement strand
GAAAAATTTAATCAAATTGAGGCCAGCTTATTGATTGTAATCGTGGTTACTCTGGCGGTGGGGTTTCTCTATTCGAATGGAACGTTAGGGGTTCCGAAAAGCCAACAACAGATATCTGATGTAAGTGAATTAAACACACAACCTACGGCTTCTCCGACTGCTCAATCAGCACAGCCTGAAGTCGATGAATATCAACAGGCACTGGCCTTGTGGCAGGAGCAACTAGGTATCGGATTGAACATTACTACGATTCCACAGGGTTTAAACCCTCCCTTAGACGCACAAAGCGGTTCAGCCCCAGGAGAATGGGGAGATTGTACAAATTCACGTATCCCCAGCTGCACAACAGGATCAGCAGATGCAAAGAAAATCGCTGTTGTCGTTGGGGACTCGTACGCCTCAGCACTTTTTCCAATGGTGACTAACGCATTATACGAAAGTGAATGGAGAGTTATAGGAATTTTTAGAGGGCAATGCATGATCGCAGATGTTGTCCCAATTATTAAGGGGAAAATCGATAATGAATGTTCGAATTTTCGTCAAAGTTGGATTGATTATCTAAAGAGTGCGAAACCAGACCTAGTGCTTCTTTCTGATAATTTTGATACTGCATTTTCATTTCCAACTAATGGCTCAACCGCATTAGAGTATTGGCAAATGAAACTTGGTGAATCGTTAAAGAATGTTACTTCATCGAGCAAGAATGTCATTTACTTCACGGCTGCACCTAATATGAAGGCGCTTAAGGATTGCGTTATGGCAAATGGAGAGATTGGTCAAGGATGTGTTGGGACAGCAAGTACAAGAAACGCTAAACGTCAAATTGCTGCAGGGGTAGCGAATAGTTACGGCGCTAGATCTATTGATGGCAGGGAGTGGACATGCGTGTTTCAAGGATGTCCAGCAATAGTAGGTAAAGTCGCTGTCTATAACGAAGGGAATCACTTTACGCGCCAGTTTGCGACAACGCTATCGCCTCTATTTAGGGCGTGGCTTTCAAAGGAAGGCATAGAGAGATAAGAGTTAACGGGATAGTTAACAAGAGAGTTAGGTAAATCTGATTCCAGTCAGCGAACTTTTGGCCCTTATAATGTGGGCTCAAGGCACAAAAGAGTTGAATTGACACAATAACTATTTTACTACTGCTCACAGTTAGTGAGCGTGCAATCCCTATTTCTCAGAGTGGGTTGTGAGGGACTCGAACCCCCGACCCGGTGATTAAGAGTCACCTGCTCTACCAACTGAGCTAACAACCCGGGGCGAACATCGGTCGGAACTTCTGAACGCAGAGCAGACCCTATCAGTGTGTTTGACCTTGTTTTGCCACTTGCCACGCGTAATGATTGTGGGATGAGTCGGTGGGGGGTCAGGGTAGCCATAGGGCTTTTCTGGGTGTTTCTGGCCTCGGGAATGTCGGTGCCTGCTCAGGCGAGAACATTTGATTCGGCGAGTGAGATTACGGCGGTGTCGGCTCTCTCAACGTTGCCGGTGAAGGGGCGAGCTCCGAAAACTGGATATAGCCGTGAGCAATTTGGGCAGACATGGGCAGATGTTGATCGCAATGGGTGTGACACCAGAAACGATATGTTGAAGAGAGATCTCACAAATATTGTATTTAAAGCCAAGACTCGAGATTGCGTTGTTTTAAGTGGAATCTTGGTGGATCGGTATTCGGGGGAGACGATTAACTTTGTGCGAGGTGCTGTGAGCAGCATGGAGGTGCAGATTGATCATGTTGTTGCACTTTCAAATGCCTGGCAGACAGGGGCCTTTAAGTTAAGTGTGGTTCAGCGAACCGCTTTTGCTAATGATCCGATGAATTTGTTTGCAGTTAAGGGACGGTTGAATTCACAGAAGGGTGATGGAGATGCGGCGACGTGGTTGCCGCCGTTGAAGAGTTTTAGATGTGCCTACGTAGCACAGCAGATTGCTGTGAAGGCAAAGTACTCTTTGTGGGTTACAGCTCCGGAGAAAGAAGCGATGGTGCGAATTCTTTCGGCTTGCCCTAAACAGAAGTTGCCTTCGTAGATTAGTGAATTTCGTTTGCGTTAGTGGCTATCTTGATAGCGCTTGTATGAAGCGTTGATTTCTGCCTCTGCGGCATCGTGGCCGACCCAGTCGCCGCCGTGTACTTCTTTACCGGGTTCGAGAGTTTTGTAGACTTCAAAGAAGTGCTTGATTTCATCTAGTTCGTAGATTGGGACATCTGCAAGATCGTTCAGGTTTGATTTGCGAATATCTCCGGCTGCGACGCAGAGGAGTTTGTCGTCGCCACCTTTTTCATCGGTCATTCGAAACATTCCGATAACGCGACAGGAGACTACGCAGCCTGGGAAAGTTGGTTCATCCAACATGATTAGTGCATCCAGTGGGTCGCCATCGTTAGAGAGTGTGTTCTTAACGAAGCCATAATCATGTGGGAAGCGGGTTGCGGTAAAGAGCATGCGATCGAGGCGAACTTCGCCGGTGTTGTGATTGATCTCGTACTTGTTGCGTGAGCCTGCTGGAATTTCAACGACGACATCGAAGATCATTTGGATGGCACTTTCTTTAGAGTGGTGCTTGGGAAGGGAAATACTTGGGGTAAGCGACGGGGCTCGAACCCGCGACATCTCGGACCACAACCGAGTGCTCTACCAGCTGAGCTACGCCCACCATGTGCTGTGCGGGGTTAGTCTACCTTCTCTGCAGGTGGATTCTGCCCCTGAATTTGTGCTTCGATGAAGACGCTGCTGCGGTAGTACTTGAGTTCTTCGATTGAATCTTGAATATCGCCAAGGGCACGATGGTTGCCGGTCTTTGCTGGGGCTGCGAAGTAGATCTTTGGATACCAGCGGCGGGCTAACTCTTTAATGCTTGAGACATCGACGGTGCGATAGTGCAGGTATTCGTTCAGGCGTGACATGTCGCGGGCGATGAAGTTGCGATCGACAGAGACTGAGTTGCCGGCCAATGGGGATTTGCCAGGTTGGGTGCCGCTTGCTTGGAGGTAGGCCAGGATTGCATCTTCGGCTTCTTCGGTCGTGATGCCGTTGGGGATTTCGGTGATCAGGCCTGAGGCGGTGTGCATCTGGGTGACGAACTCATTCATGCCGGCCAGTTGTTCTGGCGTTGCCTTGATGACCAGGTCGATGCCGTCGCCGATCACGTTCAGCTCGGAGTCGGTCACAAGGACTGCGATCTCGACGAGCACATCTTTTTCTAGGGAAAGCCCCGTCATCTCGCAATCGATCCAGATCAGATGGGGGAGTTCGGTAGCCATAGACGGGAGTTTAGGGGGTTAGGGCGAGCGGGCGTGAATTCAGGATGAGTTCACCTGGTGTTCACCTTGTAGCCTCGCTTACTCTGCTGATCACCGACAAGATTCCCGCGTGAGCAACACAGTTATCCCAGCCCCGCGCGAGCTCGTTACCAAGCCTCGCAAATCAGACCAACTCTTCCGCGTTGTTGTTACTGCAGGTGGAATGTCATCTCTGATCATCCTCGGATTGATCTTTGCATTCCTTGCATACCGCGGCATCGGTGTTCTTCGAGTTGAAGGTTTTGGTTTTATCACCAATTCAAATTGGGATGTAGTCGAAGACGAAACATCAAACATCATTTCGCAAGATTATGGTTTGGCTGCGATGTTGGTCGGAACAATATTGTCGGCCCTTGTTGCCGTTGTTGTTGGTGTACCGATTGCAGTCTTTAGCGCGCTCTTCCTTGAGTTTTACTCAGGACGTAAAATAAGAAATATTTTGATTGCACTTATCGATTTGATGGCTGCATTCCCTTCAATCCTCTTTGGTTTTTGGGGATTCTTGGTCTTGATGCCAAGTGCGGAGTATTGGGCGAAGTTACTTAATAAATATCTGGGATGGATTCCGATCTTTGATGTGCCTGCGCCGTTCTTTACGCGCTCGCCATTTATCGCAGGTCTTGTTCTGGCGATCATGATTATTCCAATTACGACATCAATTTCGCGCGAAGTTTTCTCACAAACTCCTCTTGATCGCATCCAAGCTGCATACGCACTTGGTGCAACACGATTGTCGATGATTCGCGCAGTGGTTCTTCCATTTGGACGCGGTGGAATTGTCGGTGGCGCAATGCTCGGCCTTGGTCGCGCGATGGGTGAGACAGTTGCGGTCTACACAGTGTTGAATATTGTTTATCAGGTCAACTGGCAAGTTCTCTTTGGTTCCGGTGGAAATATCGCATCCTTGATCCTGTTGAAGGTAAACGAAGCAGACCGAGAAGAAGTTAACGCCCTTATGGCGGCTGGCTTAGTGCTCTTCCTGCTCACTCTCATTATCAACGCGGTTGCAAATATCCTTGTAAATCGCCTTGGAAAGACGGGTCGCTAAATGACATCAACAATCAGTCAGTCGACTTCAGTTGCCAAGCCAGGTAAGCCATGGGAGCCAACACCTCGTGAGCGTGGACAGAAGGTCCTTAACTTCTTTATCTCGCTAGCGCTATCTGTAGTTCTTCTCTTTACAACTGGCCTTAATGGAAAACTCGGTTGGTTCGTTGCATTCTTCTTCTCGTGGGCCGTTGTCTCATTTATCGCTGAGTACCGCCGTGCCGGTAAACCAGCTGCGCAAGATAGCTTGCTGACTAGCCTTTCACGATTTGCAATCACACTTGCTGTAATCCCAATCATCAGCATCTTGGTGACCGTAGTCGTAAAGGGTTGGCGCGGAATGCATTGGGGGCTATTCACTCAAGATATGGCTCAGGCAACTGTTAATGACCCAATTGAAAATGGCGGAATGCTGGCAGCAATTGTTGGAACTGTAATCATGGTGGGACTTGCACTTGTCTTTACCTTGCCGATTGCAATTTTGACGGCGCTCTACTTAACGGAAATTAAAGGAAAATTCGCTAGACCAATTCGCTTCCTTGTGCAGGCGATGTCTGGTGTGCCATCGATTGTTGCAGGTCTATTTATTCTCTCTGCCTTGATCTATCCGGTCACCGGAGAGCGCACTGGTTTGATGGGCGCACTTGCGCTAGCAATCCTTATGATTCCAACGGTGGCAAGAACTGCAGAAGAAGTTCTCCTACTTATTCCAAATGATTTGCGTGAGGCCGGGTTAGCTCTCGGTGCGACACAGTGGCGAACAGTTGCCATGGTCGTTGTTCCTGCAGTCAAGAGCGGATTGGTAACTGCAATCATTCTCGGCATCGCTCGAGTTATCGGCGAGACAGCACCAATTCTCTTGGTCTCAGGTGGCGGCGAAGCGACCAACTTCAACCCTGTCTCAGGGCCTATGGGTTCTATCCCGTACTACGTCTGGAAGTCATTCCAGCTTGGCGGCACAGAGGAATCATCACAACGTACTTGGGCGGGACTCCTTGTACTAATACTCTGGGTGCTCTTCTTATTCACAATTGCCCGTTACATTTCCTCGCGATCACAGAAACGGTAGACAGATGACAGATAACAATGATGTGGGACGCGATGAATCAGTTCAAACTCCAGGAGAGAAGAAGGAAATGAAGACAGAGACAACACCTCACTCACTCGCAGATGTTGCATCCACTCGCGAGGCGAAGAAGCCAGGAACAGCGCCGCTAGGTTCTGGTCTTGAGGCCCGCGGAGTACACGCATGGTTTGGTGCAAAGCATGTCCTCAAAGATGTCACCTTAGATTTTGCTGCAGGAACAGTGACTGCGTTGATCGGTCCATCAGGATGCGGTAAGTCAACTTTCCTTCGCACACTTAACCGCATGCATGAATTTATTCCAACAGCAGCTCTTGCTGGAGAAGTTCTTCTTGGCGGAAAAGATATTTATGCTTCAGGTACAGATGTAACAAAGATTCGTCTACGTATCGGAATGGTTTTCCAGAAGCCAAACCCATTCCCATCGATGACAATCGGACAGAACGTTCTATCGGGCATCAAGTTGGCGCAACTTAAAGTTTCAAATACTGATGACCTTCTCGAAGAATGTCTGGTTCGCGCCGGTTTGTGGGAAGAAGTTAAGGATCGTCTAGGCGAGCACGCAAGCGCACTCTCAGGTGGTCAGCAGCAGCGTCTTTGTATTGCGCGTTCATTGGCTGTGCGTCCAGAAGTCTTGCTCATGGATGAGCCATGTTCAGCGCTCGATCCAGGATCCACTTTCCGTATCGAGCAGACGATCTCTGAACTTTCACAGACCATGACGATTGTGATCGTTACTCACAATATGCAGCAGGCGGCTCGTGTATCTGATTACTCAGCATTTATGCTTTCAGATGGTGGCCCTGGCGAACTGATCGAGGTTGCTCCTACAAATGAGCTCTTCTCTCGCCCACGCGATAAGCGCACAGAGGATTACGTCACCGGTCGATTCGGCTAAAGAGCCACCTCAATTATTTGAGATAGGTTCAACTGTTGTTCACCAAGTCGTAGCCGTCTAGACCCCCTACTTCAGTACTTTCGAGCCCTCACAACATGTGAGTCCCAACCTCGGGAAGTATCTGAAAGGTAGAGAATGAAACTCTCAAAGAAGTTTGGTGTCGTAGCAGTAGCGATCGGCCTCATCGTCGGTATCGCTCCAGCGGCACATGCAACAGATCTAACAGGCACAGGCGCATCCTTCCCAGCGCTACTCATCGAAGAGTGCAAAGTAGTTTTCAATAAGACAACAGGACATTCACTTACATATGCAGCTGCAGGTTCAGGAACAGGCCGCGATGGTTCAGATAAGCAACTAGGCCACATCTGGTTCTCAGATACAGCGCACACAGGTTCAACAGCTCGCCCAACGCTTGTACATATCCCAGCAGCAGCAGCTCCAATTGCTCTTCTCCACAACTTGCCAGCAAAGAGCCAGCTCTATTTATCTCCAGAGACAGCAGCGAAGATTTTCGCTGGTGAAATCACACGTTGGAATGATCCTGCAATTGCAAAGGACAACAACCGTCAAGTAACGGAAATTGTCTATCGCAAGGATAAGAATGGTGATTTGGTTAAGGATAAAGGCGGCAAGGCGATAGTACTTCGCACAACAAAGAAGAACATCAGCTACACACTTCCAAATCAGCCAATCACAGTTATCTATCGTTCAGATCGTTCAGGAACTTCAGGTAACTTCACAGCATGGCTACGTGGCGTTGCTCCAACAACATGGACTAAGTCACAGAACGATACATTCGTCACAGCATTCCCAGGAAACATCAATGCTCCAGGAAATATCGGACGCATTGTTGGTGCAAACTCTTCAACAGGTGTTGCACAACTTGCTGCAAAGACTAAGTACTCAATTACTTATGCTGAAGTTTCATACGGAACAAAGTACAACTTGAAGACAACTGCGGTTGGAAATGCTTCAGGAAACTTTGCGCTACCAACAGGTGATGCAACAGCAGCATTCCTAGGTTCAGCAACAGTTGATGCAAAGGGAATCTTCAAGTTTGATTATGCAACCAAGGAAGCTGGCGCATACACACTTGGAATCATCACCTACATGCTTGGTGATAGCGATTACAAGGACAAGGCTGCAGTTCCTGCGATCAAGCAGTGGGCTAACTTGGTTATCTCTCCTGCATGTACAAATTTAGCTCCTGACTTCATTGCGATCACAGGACCGCTAAAGAAGTACGCCGATGCAGCAATCGCAAAGCTCGGATAAAACTTCCTAATCTCGAGGGTAAAAAGGAACGGCCAGGCCAACCAGCCTGGCCGTTCTTCTTTTTCTTAACCACTGATTCTCATGTGTGCGCCTGGCAGGAATCGAACCTGCGACAACCCGCTTAGAAGGCGGGTGCTCTATCCGACTGAGCTACAGGCGCCTGCAGGTGTCGTGTGATTACTATTCTAACGGCTCAACTATTAAGGTGCGTCTATGGCTGAATTCATTTACACGATGAAAAAGACGCGTAAAGCGCACGGTGACAAGGTCATTCTTGATGACGTTACCTTGATGTTCCTCCCAGGTGCCAAGATCGGCGTCGTTGGCCCTAACGGTGCCGGTAAGTCGACGGTCTTGCAGATCATGGCAGGGTTACAACAACCTTCCAATGGTGAGGCGTATCTGACTCCAGGATTTACAGTCGGCATCTTGCTACAAGAACCAAAGCTTGATGAGTCACGAAGCGTTCTTGAAAATGTGCAAGATGGCGTGCGTGAGACGATGGATATGTTGGCGCGCTTTAATGCGATCTCTGAAGAGATGGCAAGCCCAGATGCAGATTACGACACCTTGTTGGCTGAGATGGGATCGTTGCAAGAGCAACTCGATCATCGCAATG
This sequence comes from Candidatus Planktophila sp., assembly GCA_044351895.1. Taxonomy (GTDB): domain Bacteria; phylum Actinomycetota; class Actinomycetes; order Nanopelagicales; family Nanopelagicaceae; genus Planktophila. The sequence continues at coordinate 1,619 of JBILEX010000023.1, read as the reverse complement.
CGTGGGAGATTGATTCACAGCTCGAGCAGGCGATGGATGCACTTCGCTGTCCGCCAGGGGACGCGGATGTCAGTGTTTTATCCGGTGGCGAAAAGCGCCGCGTAGCTCTCTGCAAACTCTTATTAGAAGCTCCAGATCTTTTGCTTCTTGATGAGCCAACCAACCACCTCGATGCTGAGTCAGTCTTATGGCTCGAGCAACATCTGCAGAAGTACCCTGGCGCAGTTGTAGCGATCACGCACGATAGATATTTCTTGGATAACGTCGCAGAGTGGATTCTTGAACTCGATCGCGGTCGTGCATATCCATATGAAGGAAATTACTCAACATACTTAGAGACAAAGGCGGCACGTCTCAAAGTTGAAGGCCAGAAAGATGCCAAGCGCGCAAAGCGACTTACCGAAGAGCTCGAATGGGTTCGACAGAATGCAAAGGGCCGCCAGACAAAATCAAAGGCACGTCTTGCACGCTATGAAGAGATGGCGGCAGAGGCCGACAAGATGCGCAAGCTCGACTTCGAAGAGATTCAAATTCCACCCGGCCCACGCCTTGGAAATGTTGTTGTTGAAGTAGAGAATCTGGTGAAGGGCTTTGGAGATCGCGTTCTTATTGATGATCTCTCATTCACCTTGCCTCGTAACGGAATTGTTGGAGTGATCGGCCCTAACGGTGCCGGTAAGACAACGCTCTTTAAGACAATTCTTGGCCTAGAGCCAGCAGATTCAGGCAACGTAAAAATTGGTGAGACGGTAAAGATTTCATACGTTGATCAATCACGTGGTGGCATCGATCCGAAGAAATCACTCTGGGAAGTTGTTTCAGATGGTCTTGATTTCATGAAGGTCGGACAAGTTGAAATGCCATCTCGTGCATACGTTGCAGCATTTGGATTTAAAGGTCCAGATCAGCAGAAGCCGGCAGGAGTGCTTTCGGGTGGAGAACGTAACCGTCTCAACCTGGCGATGACACTCAAGCAAGGTGGAAACCTATTGCTACTCGATGAGCCAACCAACGACCTTGATGTTGAAACACTTGGTTCACTTGAGAACGCGTTACTGGAATTCCCGGGTTGCGCCGTAGTGATCTCTCACGATCGCTGGTTCTTGGACCGCATCACTACTCACATCTTGGCTTATGAAGGTGATTCAAAATGGTTCTGGTTTGAAGGAAACTTCGAATCGTATGAGGCAAATAAAATTGAGCGATTGGGACCTGAGGCAGCTCGCCCACATCGCGCGACATATAGAAAGCTGACACGTTAATGAAGTATCACAATCAACAATTTGTTCGCTGGGATGACATTGATGCATTTGGACATGTCAACAACGCAAAGTATTTAATCTTCGCCCAAGAAGCACGTTTTCAGTGGTCTTACTACGAGTTTATTAAGCGAAACGAGACACCAAGTATTGTGGAGATGGTGGTTGCGCGCGCCGAAGTAGATTTCATCGCACCGATTTATGAAGGTGGCTCATTTGTTGATGTGCACATCTGGGTTGAATCTGTTGGAACTTCTTCATTTACCCTCAACTATGAGATCAGCTCTAATGGAGTTCTGCACGCGCGAATCAAGAGTGTGCAGGTAGCCATTTCAATGGAGACCAAGAAATCTCGGCCAC
>JBILEX010000115.1:0-3642 GCA_044351895.1 Candidatus Planktophila sp. | reverse complement strand
CTTTCCCGCACCAGTTTCGCCGGTCAGGACGTTAAGACCTTTGCTTAATTCAAGTGAGCTTGTATCAATGATTCCGAGATTACGAATTGAAATCTCTTCTAGATAAGAGCGATCACTCACCGCGCCAACCCTCTACGGGTAATTTAAATTTCGCTACGAGTCGGTCGGTAAAGAGCGTCGGCTGAACGTGAGCGAGCAAGACAACAGATTCATCACCAGTAATCGTGACACGATCACCTTCAACAAGTGGGAACTTACGAAGCGCGTCAGCCGAGAGCATTGCGGCCGAGGATTCAATCTCAGCAACGATCTCAGACTTGTGGGAGACGACCATGGGCCGCGAGAAAAGCGCATGGGCACTGATCGGAAGCAGTACGACTGCATCGACATTCGGCCACAAGATTGGTCCGCCGGCAGAGAAAGCGTAGGCGGTAGATCCTGTTGGAGTGGCTGCAATAAGACCATCGCAACCCCAGCGAGATAAAGGTCTGCGATCAACTTGAACTAAGAGTTCCACCATGGTGCTTTCAGTGCGTTCGATAGTCACTTCATTAAGTGACCAACCGGAGGAAATCTGGATTCCATTTCGTTCGACTGAATAGGCTAGAACCATTCGTGGATCAGTGGAATAACTTTTCGCTACAACGCTAGCTGCAACGCTCTCCAAAGAGAGTTTTTCAACCTCTGCCATAAAACCAACATGACCCAGATTCACTCCGAGGAGTGGAATGTTGCGAAGGCGTGATATCTCTGCCCCGCGCAAGATAGTTCCGTCTCCACCAAGAACAATGACGATCTCAGAATCAGGAAGTTGATCTACTTGTAGCGTTGTAACCCCAGAGATTTCAACCGCAGAGGATGTGAACAGTTCAAATTGATTCTTCGCTAAATGGTTCGCCAGTGTTGTAGCAGCCTTAACCGCTTCGGGACGCGTTGCGTTAACAACAAGAATCGCTTTACGTGTGCTCATTACGCTGGTCCCATCTCGATGGCGCGATCGAGTGCACTTTCATCAATCGATCGTGCCCCTCTACGTAACCATAGGAAGTATTCAACATTGCCAGCAGGGCCAGGAAGTGGACTCGCCGCGATTCCCATCGTGCCAAGTCCAACATCGTAGGCAGACTGTGCGACATCAAGAACCGCGGATCGTCGAAGCGCAGGATCCCGCACAACTCCGCCAGCGCCTAAGCGTTCACGACCCACTTCAAACTGCGGTTTCACCATGAGAAGAAAATCTGCTGACGGCTTAGAAACCGCGGCTAGTGCTGGAAGAACTAATGAGAGCGAGATGAAAGAGAGATCAGCAACGACAACTTCCACATCTTCACCAACCATGTCCCCTGTTAAGTGACGAATATTGGTGCGATCAAGAATAACTACGCGTTCGTCTTGCCTAAGTTCCCAAGCTAGTTGCCCATAACCAACATCGACCGCGATAACTTTCTTGGCACCTTGACGAAGAAGAACATCTGTAAAGCCACCTGTGGAAGCGCCAGCATCAAGGCATACCTTGCCCACAACAACTACATCAGTAAAGACTTCGAGCGCACCGGCCAATTTGTGTCCACCTCGCGAAACAAAGTCATCTCGCTTCCCGGCCAGAACAATTGAAGTTTCCGCATCAACTTGCGTTGCAGGTTTCGTTGCGGGAATTCCGTTCACCAACACTGATCGAGACTCAATCAAATCGGCAGCTTGCTCACGCGAACGCGCTAGTTCGCGTCGCACCAATTCTGCATCTAGCCGAGTCTTCATGGTTTACCTCAGTCCTCGCTCTCAAATTCTCGATGGCCTTAGAGACCATCGATCGTTGAGAGTGCCTCCTGCAACTTCCCGTGAAGCGCCTCAAATCGCGCTGAGTGCTCGCTTAAATCACTCGAATCAATCTCACCCAATTCAGCCTTAACATCATCAACAAGAGTCACCTCAACAGAAGTAGCGCTCTCAGATTCAGAACCGTTATCTTCAAAACTCACTTCTTAGCTCCACTCTTCTTCTTTGCTGGTGCAGCTTTCTTTGCTGGTGCAGCTTTCTTTGCTGGTGCAGCTTTCTTTGCTGGTGCAGCTTTCTTTGCTGGTGCAGCTTTCTTTGCTGGTGCAGCTTTCTTTGCTGGTGCAATCGCATCAACACGAGCGACTAAGCGATCGAACTCTTCACGCTTAACAAAACCCATCTTGAGTACGGCAGCCTCAACCTCTTCGTGAATTTTCGTCTTAAGTGAGTCTGCGCTCTCGCGAGCCCAAGCATTGAGAGCCGCCGCAACTTCTTGCGGGGTCTTCTCTCCATCAGAGAGTTTGGTGATGTACGTCTTTAAGGATGAGAAAAGATCGTTCGACATTCTGTGCCTTTCACTCAAGGAACCCCGAAGATTTGGGTCGCTACTGTCCTAGAGTATCTATATCCGTACGATCTCTGCTGCCTCAACCTGCCAGCGACTTGCAACCCCTGATGGTCCAGACCAGAAACGACGATGAATAGAGCCTGAGATCTCAATCCATTCGCCCTCTTTAAGTGTGAGCGCACTTCGGCGCATCTTAGAACTCCATGCAGCTATGTCGAGAGTATCTACACCGCCACGTTCAAGCCTGGTGACGATTAGGCGAAACTCAACAACCTTATCGCCGCTCGGTAACTCCTTTTCCACGGCTTGCGCCGAGACTCTCCCCCGAAGCATGAGATCGTTGAGTGAGTAATCTAAATCTTTCTCTATCTTCTTCTCGGAAACTTTTGCCGCCATGATTGAACCACCTTTGAGCGATCGTAGAGATTTTCTACTTACTCGCCTGCAGTTGGGATCATCTATCTAAGCGCAGACAATAGTTCGCCCATTTAAACTCGCTGTGGATAATTCAATTACTGATTTGCTCGCTCATACGCATCAGTGCTCTCATCTTCATCAAGATCAGCACACGCCGCAAACCATTGTCGAGCTTCTTCGGTGCGACCAGCACTGGCCAGTGCATCAGCATAGGCATAGTGCAAGCGAATAGACCAAGGCTCATTCTTAACCTTAAGTTCTTTACAGGTCAGCGTGATAACTGCGGCATCAAATTCACCTAGATCTCGTCTTGCACCGGATGCGACAATACGCATCTCGATCTCTTCGGCCTTAGCTAGTCGTGAAACTTCAGGGGAACCAGCAAGGGCTAGCGCTTTAAGCGGCTTACCTAGACCTCTTTCGCAATCGGCCATTACTGGCCACATCGATACATCGCCAGAAATTCGATGTGCTGCACGAAGTTCCTTCAGCGCGATTTCATAATGGCCTGCTCGGTAAGCCGCATAACCAGCGCTCTCTCGAACCACTGCAAGCCGACCTGCGTGATGCGCAGCCGCAACCCCATGTTTATGTGCGAGTTCTGGATCAACATCCATATAAAGATTGATACATGCTAAATGTCGAGCAACAACTTTCGCATTCTCCGCAGAGAGACTTAACAACTCTGCTCGAACACTCTTCTCAAGTTCTTCTCCAGTAATGTCATCCGGAATATCTGGTTCGAAAATTCGAGGACGTACGCGTGATGGATCCCGTTCTATAGGAGCTGGCCGAAACCCGCGTGGATCAGTAGCTTCACGACCTGCGCGAACATCGCGAGTAGCGCCTGGACGATCAGTCCGACCACCGCGGCCTGGACG
>JBILEX010000112.1:0-3660 GCA_044351895.1 Candidatus Planktophila sp. | reverse complement strand
CTTGCAGGTGGGCGTGAAAGCGTGCGAAACGCTACCGTTGCCACTGCAATCGGCACATTTACGCGTATCCTTAGAGAACGCGCACGACAAGTAGGCGCAGGTCATTGAGAGAAGGGGAGGGAGCTACGATGGTTTTATTACGTGAAGCAGTTGGTAGTTCACTCCGTGCCGCTCGAACAGAGCAATCTCGAACACTTCGTGATGTTGCACGTGAAGCACGTGTGTCGCTGGGTTATCTCTCAGAAGTTGAACGCGGCCAAAAGGAAGCATCATCTGAATTGCTTAACGCAATTTGTGAAGCGCTCGGTCTTCAGCTCTCAGTTCTGTTGAGTGATGTCACCGTTCAGATCGCATCTGGCGAGATTGCAAAGCTCTCTGTTGTCGACGCAGCCTAAGTACGCCACACAAGGCGCATCTCATCGTCGCACCGAAGACGCGATACTTCAAGCAACAAAAATTTTGATTTCCCAATCAGGGCTTACAAAAATTTCAATGATCGACATCTCATCAGCCTCTGAAGTTGCTCGAGCAACTTTATATAATCATTTTCGCGACAAACTATCGGTCATTGAAGCACTCTTAGCATCCGAAGTCGCACGGATTATTGAGGTATCAAAGTCTGCAGGTACTCCTGCAGATGCGCTCGAATCTTTCTCGATTGCAATCTCTTCCGATCGAGCATTAGCTGGACTTCGCGAGCATGACCCAGCGCTGATTGCGCAACTTCTCATTCACAGTGAACATCCTCTGTATTTGGAACTTGCACGCGCAATCTACGCACTCACACAATCTCAGAGCGCTACAGGTCTTGCCATGCGCTGGTTATTGGGGCAGGCGGTACAACCTCTCACCCCAGAGCAGTCGCGAGAACAGGCCGCGCTGCTCGTCGAGAACACACTCTTCTAATCCGTGCACCTGCAAAGGGATTGCGACAGATGAGAATTTCCGATTTACGCAATCGCATAGAACTCTCTTTCGGCCCTGAATGGGCGCCCTCGTTCTGCAAAGATATTGCAATCTCTGAATTAGGCAGCAAAACAGTCGATGAAGCGCTGGCGGCTGGCGTTGAAGCTGCTGATATATGGCGCGCAGTCTGTAACTCGCACCCGATTGAGACACTTGCTTACAAGTACTAAATGCAAATAATTTGCAGAGTTTCTTGATACAGATCACCCTATATAACAGTGAGAAAAATTGATTTCTCCATACCTGGCAATTAAAGTACGCATCATGTTTACAAAGAGACGCGTGATTGATTACTGCCGCGTTAATACCTCTATCTGTTCTTAATTCGCTTCCGCCCGCTTTAACAGCTTTATCTAAATCACCCAACCAAAAATAAGAAGAGGATTACTATGTTTATTTCAAAGAAGAAAGCCATTGCGCTAGCAGCTTCGATTGCTGTTCTTGGACTCACCGCAACATCATTTACTCCGGCACAAGCGGCACCTAAGAATCAAGCTCGTTCAGTGGTTAATGCTGATTGGCTAGAGAAGAATCTAGATGACCCTAAAGTTGTGGTTGTTGAAGTAAGTACTGAGCCAGGAATCTACGAGCGCGGTCACATTAGAAACGCAGTCAAGATTACTTGGCACACAGATCTAGTCGACACAGTCAATCGTGATGTTGTCTCATCTGCAAAGTTCCAGAAGTTTGCACAATCTGCAGGAATTAGCCAAGACTCAACTGTCGTTCTTTATGGAGATAAGAACAACTGGTTTGCTGCCTGGGGAGCTTGGATTTTTAACCTTTACGGAGCAAAGGATGTCCGTCTTCTTGATGGAGGTCGTGTGAAGTGGGAGAAAGATGGACGTGCTCTTACTACGGCAGTTGCCACAAAGGCTAAAGGCAACTTCGTGAGCACTCGCTTAGATAAGTCTCTTCGTGCGACTCTTCTTCAGGACATTATTCCTGTTGCAAAGAAGCGCGTAAAGGCTGACCTCATTGATATTCGCTCTGCAGATGAATTCAGCGGAAAGATCTTTGCTCCAGCAGGCTTCCAAGAACTGGCAGTCCGTGCAGGACATATTCCTGGTGCGATCAACGTCCCATGGGGTTCAAATGTCAATGCCGATGGAACCTTTAAGACAGTTGCAGAGCTTAAGAAGCTCTACGCAGATAAGGGCGTTGATGGAAAGCAACCAATCATCACTTATTGCCGTATCGGTGAGCGCTCATCACTAACATGGTTTGTACTTAGTGAAATTCTTGGATACGACGTCAAGAATTACGATGGATCTTGGACTGAGTACGGAAATACAGTCGGAGTTCCAATTTCGAATCCTTCAGGAACGATCTGGGGTAATTCGTAATTTCTACTAACTCTCAACTCAGCAGGGGTTCCAGTACATCTGGGACCTCTGCTGAGTCTTTCTCTTGGAGCAAAGGCGATACCTATCGAACCATGGCTGCAGCGCTAATAGTTGCGTTGTTGCTCGGCCTTGCCTACGTTCTCTCAGGTCGTGAGGGCACGGGTGCGCAAGCATCATTCTCACTCCTCATCGGTACCGCCCTTGGAATTATCTTTGAGCGAGCTCGCTTCTGTTTCTTCTGCATTTTTCGTGACGCCATCGAAGACCGCAATACAACTCCAATTCTTTCGGTACTCAGCGCAATCGCAGTAGGTAGCGTTGGATACGCAATTCTTTTCGGGCAATTTTTACCTGACACATCTACTGAATTCTTTCCGCCCAATGCTCACATCGGGCCTGTAAGTTGGGTGCTCGCGCTAGCCGGGTTGGTATTCGGCATAGGAATGACTCTCTCTGGTGCATGCATCAGTGGTCACCTCTATCGCATCGGACAAGGTTCCCTGCGTGCATTCCCAGCACTCCTTGGGTCGCTCATTGGCTTCGGATTGGGATTTGCTAGCTGGAACAAGCTCTATCTCTCTACGTTGGCAGATGCGCCAAAAACGTGGCTGCCTCACACATTTGGCTACGCAGGATCTCTCTTTATTACCCTAACTGCATTGCTTGCACTTGCTATCTTTGCACGACGCTGGCGAGCTACCTCTGAACCTATCTCTAACGAGCCTTCACAGAACCTTTATACAGCACTGATTATCAAGCGCTGGCCGCCACTTTTATCCGGGGCACTGGTTGGAGTAGTTGGAACTATTGCTTACCTGCGGATTGAACCTCTCGGCGTCACACGTCAACTCAGTACAACTGCGCGAACAGTGTTAAGTGATCGGGGATATCTTCCTGAAACACTCGAAGGCCTTGATGTAATGAAGGGCTGTATTGCTGTAATCAGTTCGACCGTTACCAATAATGGTTGGCTCATTATTGGCATCGTCTTTGCTTCCCTTGCTGCAGCCCTTGCTGGAAATCGATTCTCATGGCAGAACATCACCGTTAAGAATGGCTTCACCGCACTTATTGGTGGAGTGCTTCTGGGATGGTCTTCCATGATTGCGCTCGGTTGCACAGTTGGAGTATTACTTTCAGGAACCCAAGCATTTGCGTTATCGGGTTGGGTCTTCTTCGCGACAGTATTTGTTGGAACTGTTTTCAGTATCAAGCTCAAACTGCATAAGATCTAAACAGCGATAACTTCCAAAACCCACGGATCGCCATCTTTTGGTGGCGTAAGTGCGCATGGATATTTCTCTGAAACAATCGCATAGATATCTTCTGGAGTTTTTGGGATCGAGCG
>JBILEX010000113.1:0-3660 GCA_044351895.1 Candidatus Planktophila sp. | reverse complement strand
AAACTTCTCACGATTGCTGCCGAGCAAGGAATTGGTGAAGTCCCAGAAGAAAAGCTGGAACCAGAAGAAACGGAAGCGTTGGCCGCTCTTGAGGCAGGCGATTTAGTTAGAGCCGAGGATGCATATAAGCGCTTCCTTGCCCGCATGCCTTCCAATCCTTATGCAAAATTAGGGCTAGCGCATACGCAACTTCAAATTCGAATCGTGAATCTAGATCATGCAAAAGTTTTAACCAAAGCCAATACTGATCCGCTTGATATCGAGAGCGCTCTATCGGCTGCAGATATGGAAGTTGCAACCGGAAGTGTTGAACCGGCATTCATTCGACTTCTTGCTCTAATCAAGGCAACTTCAGGTGATGATAGAGCGCGCGTAAAAGATCGTCTGCTTGAGCTCTTCTCACTGGTTGATCCAGCTGATCCACGCGTGATCAAAGCCAGAACGGATTTAGCTAATGCCCTCTTCTAAAACGGGATTAAGTATCGATGATGAGAAGAAATACATAGGAATTCTCTTCTTCCTCTTCGCCGTACAGATCATGAGTTGGGTTCCACGTTTTCCCGAAGTAAAGGCAAATTTAGGCTTATCTAATGGCGAATTCGGAACCTTTTTAAGCTTAGGTTCAGTGGGTGCAGTCATTGCAATGCTTTCCAGCGGTCACTTTGTACATAAGCTCGGAGCTAAACCAGTTTTGATAATTTCAACGCTAACCATGTGTCTTTCAATTAGCACAATCGTTCATCTGCAATCTACGCCCGTGTTTATTGTTGCAAATATGATCAATGGTGCATCAATTTCAGCATTCAACATCGCCTTAAATGCTCAGGCATTCCACGCCCAAGATCGAGCCGGAGAGTTGATCCTTAGCCGCCAGCACGGTTATTGGACGCTAGGAGCTGTCGCAACGGCTATCTTCTCAGGATTTATGGTTGAGTTTGTTGGAATTGCACTCCACATAAATGTATTGAGCGTAGTTATCTTCTTTGTAATTCTTTCAATTATTAAAAAACTAGATCCCGAAATGATTAAACCTAGCCCTGAAGATGATAGCGACTTCGGATTTAAGGATCTCTTTACCTCTTTCCGCATTGACTACTTGGTTTCCGCTGCCCTGGTCTGTGGAATCATGGTTGAGTTTGCAACCGCTGACTGGTCTGCAATTTATGCCAAAGAAACTATCGGCGTGCGTGGCTCTCTTGCCACAATTCCCTACATCCTTACCTTTACCGCGATGATTGTCGGCCGCTTGGGCCAACATCGCATCACGCCCTACTTTTCACTGCAGCAACAGATTAAATACGGCAGTGTAATTGGAGGAGTTGGTTTCATTGGATTTATTCTTGCATCCTCACTTTTGGTCGATCACTCAAAGGTAGCAGCGTATATTTGTACTCTCATAGGTTTTTCTATTGGCGGATTCTTTTCGGCAATTCTTTCGCCCACATTCTTCACCTCGGCGAATAAGCGCTCTTCTCAGCCAAGTGCTGTAGTTGTTGGACAGATGGGCGTTACTAACGCGATCCTTACTTTGATCGTAAAGACAATCATTGCGTGGACTGCCCAACTCACTGGTTCGATTGCAATTGCAATGATTATTCCTGGCCTGATGTTAATCTCTGTCGCATTCATGTCCCGCGCAGCAAAAGACCTTTAAACGCCTTTAAACCCGCTCAAACCAGACTGTTGCAAGGGGCGGAATTCGAAGCTCCACATGAAGATCGGTATCAGTGTCGACAGCAAAAGATTCATTGCGGACTCCACTACCACCGTATGCAAGATCATCTGTATTAAGTAGTTCGCGCCAGACACCTGGAGTAGGCATGCGAAGTCGGTATCGCTCATGTGGAACAGGGGAGAAATTAGTTACGCAAACGAGCGGTGTTTGATCATCTGACCATCGAGTAAATGCCAGAGTGTTTGCTGCCCCGTCATCATTTACTATCCAACTAAATCCATCTGGATTTGTATCTTTCTCCCACAATGCAGGGTGACCCTTATATTCTTGATTTATTTGTGCAACCAAATCCTGAACCTGTCGATGTTCGTCGTACTCGGTGAGATACCACTGAAGGCCAGCGCTCTCGTTCCATTCATCGTTTTGTGCAAACTCGCTACCCATAAAGAGAAGTTTCTTTCCTGGGTGCGCCCACATAAATCCATAGAGAGCGCGAAGGGTTGCAACTTTCTGCCAGCGGTCTCCGGGGAACTTGTTTACAAGCTGACCTTTTCCATGAACAACTTCATCATGTGAGAGCGGAAGCATAAAGTTTTCAGACCATGCGTAGAGAATGGAGAAGGTAATTTCATTGTGGTGATACATGCGATGGATAGGTTCGTGAGAGAGATATTGCAGAGTGTCATGCATCCAGCCCATATTCCACTTGAATCCAAAGCCAAGGCCACCTGATGCGGTCTCACGTGTGACACCTGCCCACGCTGTTGACTCTTCGGCAATCATCATAATTCCAGGGTGTGTGCGATAGGCAGTGGCAGTTGCTTCTTGTAATAGCGCTACTGCTTCAAGATTCTCGCGGCCACCAAATTTATTTGGAACCCACTCACCTTCCTCACGTGAGTAATCAAGGTAGAGCATCGATGCCACTGCATCCACACGCAATCCATCGATATGGAATTCGGTGAGCCAATAGAGAGCGCTAGCAACTAGGAAATTGCGCACCTCGTTTCGACCAAAGTTAAAGATGTAGGTTCCCCAATCAGGGTGTTCACCTAAGCGAGGATCTGCATGTTCATAAAGCGCTGTGCCATCAAAGCGGGCAAGTGCCCATTCATCCTTTGGAAAGTGAGCAGGGACCCAATCGAGAATTACGCCAATTCCAGCTTGATGAAGTGCGTCAACGAGATATCGGAATTCGTCAGGGGATCCAAAACGAGAAGTTGGTGCAAAGAATGAGGTTACTTGATATCCCCATGATGGACCGTAAGGGTGTTCTGTTACCGGAAGAAATTCGATGTGAGTAAAGCCTTGCTTACTTACATAATCAACAAGTTCAACAGCAAGTTCACGGTAGTTAAGTCCGAGTTTCCATGAACCAAGGTGGACCTCATAGACGCTCAACGGTGATCGCCACGGTTGAAAATTATTGCGTGCTGCTATCCAATCCTGATCTTTCCAGGTGTATGTGGATTCGGTCACGATGGATGCGGTCAGTGGTGGGACTTCTGTTGCTTGCGCAAATGGATCCGCGTGATCAACCCAGGCCCCGCCGATCGTGCAGATCGCAAACTTGTATCGAGTATCAACACCGACACTGGGAATAAATGTTTCCCATATTCCAGTCGAACCGAGGCGCACCATCGGATGAGTGTTTCTATCCCAGAAATTGTGATCACCAATCAGACTTACCGCACGTGCATTGGGAGCCCAGACGGAGAAAGCTGTTCCAAGAACGTTGCCCTCTGTATCGCGGATCAGGTGTGCACCAAGAACGTCCCACAATCTTTCGTGGCGACCTTCTGCAATTAGATGAAAATCTAACTCACCTAAAGTTGAGTGAGGATTGAGGAAGGTAACAGGAGAGATATATTCGACAGGGGCGCTCTCTTGGTTCTTCTTAAAGAACTTCGAGAAGAGGGACACTAGAGATTCACCGCCATGATGTGAGCGACTTTTCCAACCGGGCGGCTGGGATCAAGTCGTAC
>JBILEX010000111.1:0-3690 GCA_044351895.1 Candidatus Planktophila sp. | reverse complement strand
GATTGGCTCTTCAACAACGTTGATCTTGCCATCAGGAAATTCAGATGGGTTGGTAACGACAAATTTCTTTCCATCTTCAAGAGTTACTTGGTAGACCACGTTTGGCGCAGTTGAGATCAGCGAGATCTTTGATTCGCGCTCAAGACGTTCGCGCACAATCTCCATATGCAATAGTCCGAGGAAGCCGCAACGGAATCCAAAACCAAGAGCGGCAGAGCTCTCTGGTTCGTACACGAGCGCGGCATCGTTGAGCTGTAACTTATCGAGAGCATCACGGAGCAATGGGAAGTCAGCACCATCTAGTGGGAAGAGACCAGCAAAGACCATTGGCTTTGGATCTTTATAACCAGCTAGCGCAGTTTTTGTTGGATTTAAATATGTTGTGATGGTGTCACCGACTCGTGATTGGCGAACATCCTTTACGCCAGTGATCAGATAACCCACTTCACCAACGCCAAGTCCCTTACTTGGAAGTGGCTCAGGTGAAATGACTCCGACTTCGAGCGCTTCGTGGCGAACACCAGTTGAAAACATTTGGATTTGTTCGCGTGGGCTTAGGTGGCCATCAATAACCCGGACATATGTAACTACGCCGCGGTAAGCATCATAGACAGAGTCAAAGATGAGTGCACGTGCCGGTGCATCAGCATCGCCGGTTGGCGCTGGGATCTGCGCGATGATCTGATCGAGAAGTTCAGCAACGCCATCTCCAGTCTTACCTGAAACGCGAAGACAATCTTCTGGCTTACATCCAATCAAGTTGGCAAGTTCTTGTGCGAACTTATCTGGTTGCGCATTCGGTAGATCGATCTTATTTAGGACCGGAATAATTGTGAGGTTGTTCTCCATCGCGAGGTAAAGGTTGGCAAGTGTCTGCGCTTCGATTCCTTGTGCGCAATCAACGAGCAAGACCGCACCTTCACACGCAGCAAGCGAGCGAGATACCTCGTAGGTAAAATCAACGTGTCCAGGTGTATCGATCATGTTCAGGATGTATTCCTGGCCATCGATTCCGCTAACCCATGGAAGGCGAACTGCTTGAGACTTAATTGTGATTCCGCGTTCGCGCTCGATATCCATACGATCCAGATATTGCGCGCGCATATTGCGGGCTTCAACTACTTCGGTGATTCCGAGCATGCGATCGGCAAGTGTTGATTTACCGTGATCGATATGGGCGATGATGCAGAAATTACGAATCTGCGCAGGATTTGTTGCGGCAGGTTGAGGCGCCTTACTTATTTGAATTGCAGGCACGATTGTGGCCCCTTGTTAGGCGTTACTAGTTAAATTAACGAGCGCCGGCTTTTGCCGCAGCCTTAGCCATTGAAGACTTCTTATTTGCAGCGTTGTTCTTGTGGACAACACCCTTTGCAACTGCAACATCGAGAGCCTGTGAAGCGGTACGTAGCTCAGTTGTGATCACAGCAGCATCGCCAGACTTAAGCGCATCACGGAAGCGACGGACTGCGGTCTTAATTGATGATGAGACAGACTTGTTGCGAAGGCGTGCCTTCTCGTTTGTCTTTACTCGCTTGATCTGAGACTTGATATTTGCCACGTGGTGAACTCCGACTTTTCTTAGGTTTGACCTAGCCGGTGGGCTAAGTGCAGACGCGTAGGTTATCAGCGAAGGAGCGCTAGCCTCAAATCGAGGTCAATCCCCGCTTACCCAGCAGCTCGTACCTGTGTGATCGTGGCAAGGGCCTTTTCGAGGGCAAATATCGGGTCAGATGATGCGCCTTTGACCTGAGCATCGGCCAGAGCGATCGCCTGTACCGCCTTGGCAATCGAGCGAGGGCTCCAACCAGTTAATTGTCTACGGGCTTTATCAATCTGCCATGGAGCCATTCCAAGTTCGCCAGCAACTTCAAATGACTTCACTCCGCGATTAACTCCGCTGACCTTTGCAAGTGATCGTAAGTTGGATGCGATCGCACTTGTAATCATGACGGGATCTGTTCCGGTTTCGAGTGCGCTGCGAAGTGCAACGAGCGCACCCGGAAGGTTGCCATCAAGTGTGGCATCTGCGACATCAAAGCCAGTTGTCTCCACGCGTCCCTGATGGAATTTATCGACGATCGCTTCATCAATTGTTTTACCTGCTTGTGCATCAAGACAAATCTGTGAAACTGCTGCTTGTAGTTCGCGCATATCGCTGCCGAGTGCGCCGACAAGGGCGGCAATGGCACCGGGTGTTGCTTTACGTCCTGAATCGAGAAAGAGCGACTTAACAAATTCTTCCTTCTCTGCCTCTTTCTTCATTGGCTCACATGAAATGATTTCGGGCTTTGCTTTCTTGATTGCATCAAGGAGAGCTTTACCTTTGACTCCACCCTTGTGAACGAAGATGAGGGTAGTTAAATCATCTGGCGCATCGAGGTAACGAGTGATTTCTTCTCGAGATTCTTCGGGAAGATCCTGTAAGTCTTTGATGATCAATGCGCGACGTTCAGAAAAGAGTGATGGCGCGAGGGCATCTGAGATATCGCCAAGAATCGCATCAGGGGCAGCGATAGTCGTGATTTCACATTTTTCTTCTTTGAGTTCGGCATTTAACTTAGCCAGTGCGCGATCGGCGAGTGCGCCTTCGGAGCCAAGCAAGAGGTAGAGAGATTTCATTGCTACCCCTTCCTGACTAACTCCATCGCAAGAGTGCGAAGTTGCCTTTACTTGTTCGAATTCTAAATCGCTGGCGGTTCGCTCTGATCGCAATGGCTCCATCGAGATCGGTGCGCAGTACCCGTGAGCCGAGTCTAGTCAGCGATTGGATAGTTTCAGGAGCTGGGTGGCCATAAGAATTACCCGCCCCAACGCTGATCACTGAGATTGTGGGTGAGAGGGTGCGGGTAAAACTCTCATCCTGAAATCTAGATCCGTGGTGACAGACTTTGTAGATATCTACTCGCCCGACTATCCCTGCTATCTGACTTTGAGATTCGGGTTCCATATCCCCTCCTGCAAAGAGTGAAAAATCTGGAGCGCGCAGAACAACGGCGATACTCGAATTATTTGGATCACTTGTTTGATCATCAGCCCATTGACCTTGTGGCCATAGAACATCAACGGTGACGGGGCCGCGATCACTTGCAAAGGTTGCGCGAGTGCCTGCGCGTACATTTCCAAACCATTGCACCACAACTGTGCGATCACGTATCGCACCATCTACTCCCCCGACATGATCTGCATGTACATGGGTAAGAATGAGAAGTTCAATCTTCTTAACGCCTAATTGATGTAGGCAACGGTCTTCGGCAATCGGATCAGGCCCAGTATCAATAACTATCGCGCGATGGCCACCGAGGTTTACCACCATCGAATCGCCTTGTCCTACATCGCAGTTTGCAACCTGCCAATCACTTCCAGGAAATCTTACGAGCCACGAAATAGCTATGAGTATAAGTAGCCCCGTAACAACAACCTTGCGGTTAAAGAAATATCCGAGTGCGAGGACGGATGCGACAAGGAAGAAACTCTTAGCGCCGGTAGCAAAGGTAATCACCGAAAAGTCTGAGATTACAGAGGCAATCCACGCCACCCACGCTGCGAGGGGTTTTACGCACCAGAGCAAGAGATGTGAAAGTGATGGCAGTACTGGAGAGATAAGAGCTGCGACAAAGCCCACAATCGTTATTGGTGCAACGGCAGGTGCTGCCAAGACATTGGCCACGATGCTCATTAGAGATAGCT
>JBILEX010000110.1:0-3698 GCA_044351895.1 Candidatus Planktophila sp. | reverse complement strand
TTGCAACTCGTATGGATTATCTAAGCCCAATCTTTAATGAGACTGCTTACTGCCTAGCAATTGAAAAGCTTCTAGGAATTACAGAAGATGTGCCAGAGCGCGCATCAGTTATCCGCGTATTGATGATGGAGCTCAACCGTATTTCTTCTCATATGGTTGCACTCGGCACTGGAGCTCTCGAGCTCGGCGCAATGGGGCCAATGTTCTTTGCATTCCGTGAACGCGAAATGGTTCTTGATGCATTCGAAGCGATCACTGGTCTTCGTATGAATATGGCTTATGTGCGCCCCGGTGGAGTGCAGCAAGATCTTCCAGAAGGAATGACTACGCGCCTTCGCGAACTCGTCAAAGAACTGCGCAAAAACTTTAAAGATAACGAGCGCCTCTTGGTAGGAAATACCATCTGGATGAAGCGCACTGTTGGAATCGGTTATCTCGATTTGGCAGGTTGTACAACACTTGGAATTACCGGTCCTGTACTTCGTTCAACTGGTTTGCCTTGGGATCTTCGTAAGATGGAGCCATATTGCGGATACGAAAATTATGATTTCGATGTAGTCACTGCAGATACCTGCGATGTCTACGGTCGATTCCTGATTCGTATGGCAGAGCTTGAACAATCACTTCGCATCATCGAGCAGGCAGTCGACAAACTTGATGCACTTAAAGGTGCACCAGTAATGGTTGCCGATAAGAAAATTGCATGGCCAGCACAGCTCGCACTTGGTGCAGATGGGCTCGGCAACTCGCTCGATCACATCCGCGAAATCATGGGTTCATCAATGGAATCGCTGATCCATCACTTCAAACTTGTTACTGAAGGATTCCGCGTTCCTGCCGGTCAGGTATATGTCGCAGTTGAATCTCCTCGCGGTGAACTCGGTGCACACATCGTCTCTGACGGTGGAACGCGTCCATATCGCGCACACTTCCGCGAACCATCTTTCAATAACTTGCAATCAACATCTGCAATGAGTGAAGGCGGAATGATCGCCGACATTATTGGCGCTGTTGCATCTATCGATCCTGTGATGGGAGGCGTTGACCGCTAATGTCATCTGTAGACCCAACACTTAATCAAGAGGTAATGAACTCGATAGTTGCGCGTTACCCGCGTAAGCGTTCTGCAATCATGCCGCTTCTGCACTATGTGCAATCAGTTGCTGGATACGTCACCAACTCCGGTATCGAAACCATTGCAGAGATGTTGGAAATCGCAACTGCGGAAGTTTCAGCTGTCGCTACTTTCTACACTCAATACAAGTTCAGCCCAATCGGTGAGTATCACGTGGGTGTCTGCACAAATACTCTCTGCGCAATCATGGGCGGGGATGCAATTTTCAGCGCACTTAAGGAGCACCTCGGTGTTGAAAACGATGGCGTAACTGCAGATGGCAAAGTTTCACTTGAACATATCGAGTGCAACGCAGCATGCGATTACGCACCAGTGGTTATGGCCAACTGGGAGTTCTACGACAACCAGACAGTTGAATCAGCAAAGGCGCTAGTTGATGGTGCACGTGCTGGAAATCCACCTGCGCCAACTCGTGGACCAAACCGCCTTGTTACATATAAGCAAGCGTCTGCAGTATTGGCCGGCCTTGATGATGGTCTTGCTGGTGAAGGAATTCAAGCGGGTGCGCCAACTCTTCTTGGACTTGGTATCGCACGTGCTGCAGAGAAGGGTGGGAAGTAATGACAAAGCTAACGCCTGTTCTCTCTGCACATTGGGATGAGAAGGATTCATTTACCATCGAGGGCTACAAGCGCCACGGTGGTTACAAGGCTGCTGAAAAAGCGCTTGCCATGAATCCTGATGATGTTATTCAAATGATTAAAGATTCCGGGCTTCGAGGTCGCGGTGGTGCAGGTTTTCCTACAGGAATGAAGTGGGGATTTATTCCTCAGGGCGATAACAAAGATCACTATCTTGTTGTGAACGCTGACGAATCAGAGCCAGGCACTTGTAAAGATACGCCGCTACTGATGGCAAACCCACATGTACTTATCGAAGGTTGCATCATTGCTTGTCACGCAATTCGTGCAAAACAAGCATTTATTTATATTCGCGGAGAAGTAACTCACGTTGTACGCCGCGTTAACCAAGCGATTGCAGATGCCTACAAAGCAGGACACCTCGGCAACGGAGTCGACATCGTTCTACACGTCGGAGCCGGTGCATATATCTGCGGTGAAGAGACCGCACTCCTTGATTCACTCGAAGGATTCCGTGGTCAACCACGTTTGCGTCCACCGTTTCCTGCTATCGCGGGTCTTTATGCAAAGCCAACAGTTGTTAATAACGTTGAATCAATCGCATCAGTTCCTGCGATCGTTGCTAACGGTGCCGAGTGGTATCAGGTCATGGGCACTGAAAAGTCAAAAGGCGCAACGCTTTATTCACTGTCAGGCCATGTAAATAACCCAGGACAATTTGAAGCACCTCTTGGAATTACCTTACGTGAAATTCTTGAACTTGCTGGGGGAGTGCGCACCGGTCATAAGCTCAAGTTCTGGACTCCAGGTGGATCTTCAACACCAATCTTTACCGATGCTCACCTTGATACCCCACTGGATTACGAAGGCGTTGCAGCTGCCGGATCCATGCTTGGAACAAAAGCACTACAAATTTTTGATGAGACAACGTGTGTTGTGCGCGCTGTACTTCGTTGGACAGAGTTCTACAAGCACGAATCATGTGGAAAGTGCACACCATGTCGCGAAGGCACATGGTGGTTGGTACAGATTCTCCGCGATCTTGAATCAGGTGTCGGTACAGAGGCAGATCTCGAGAAGTTGCTTGATCTCTGCGACAACATCATGGGTCGCTCATTCTGCGCACTTGGTGATGGTGCAACTAGTCCAATCACTTCATCAATTAAGTATTTCCGCGACGAATACATCGCACACTTGACCAATGGCGGATGCCCATTTGATCCAGTGCAATCAACACTCTTTGTGGGGGCGAGTAAGTAATGACAACACAAGAGAACGCTGTTGCAGTGGAGATGATTACCGTTGTTATTGACGGCTTTGAAGTAACCGTTCCAAAGGGAACGTTAGTTATTCGCGCTGCTGAAAAGCTAGGAATTCAGATTCCGCGTTTCTGCGATCACCCACTGCTTGATCCAGTCGGTGCTTGTCGTCAATGTCTTGTTGATATTGAAATCAACGGTCGTGCATTTCCAAAGCCACAGGCTTCATGCACCATTCCTGTTGAGCCAAATATGATTGTAAAAACTCAACTCACATCACCTGTTGCTGATAAAGCGCAGAAGGGTGTGATGGAACTTCTCCTTGGAAATCACCCACTTGATTGTCCAGTCTGTGACAAGGGTGGCGAATGTCCGCTGCAGAACCAAGCGATGACGAATGGAAATCCAACAGCTCGACTTGGTGGCGTAAAGCGCACCTTTGAAAAGCCAATCAATATCTCTTCACAAGTTCTGCTCGATCGCGAACGCTGTGTTCTATGTGCGCGCTGTACTCGTTTTTCAGAGCAGATCGCATCAGATCCATTTATTACTCTTAATGAGCGCGGTGCGCTACAACAAGTAGGTATCTACGAGAACGATCCATTCAAGTCATATTTCTCAGGAAATACGATTCAGATCTGCCCAGTGGGTGCACTCACCGGTGCTTCATATCGATTCCGTGCTCGTCCATTCGATCTAGTTTCAACTCCATCTGCTTGCGAG
>JBILEX010000013.1:0-12847 GCA_044351895.1 Candidatus Planktophila sp. | reverse complement strand
GTTAGCCAAGACCCCAGCGCTGTGGCAGATAGTGTGCCGACTCCCTTTATTGGGTCTAGATAGAAAAAGGTTTACTCATGATTAATGTTGGAATCAATGGTTTTGGACGTATTGGCCGCAACTTCTTCCGCGCCGCTCTGACCAATCCAAATATCAATATCGTTGCAATCAACGATCTCACCGATAACGCGACACTTGCTCATCTCCTTAAGTACGACTCAATCTTGGGCCGTCTAGGCCTTGAAGTTACACATACAGATGAGACTCTTACTGTTGGCGGCAAGACAATCAAAGTCTTTGCAGATCGTGATCCAGCTAATTTGCCATGGGGCGCTGTCGGAGCAGATATCGTCATTGAATCAACAGGGCACTTCACCAAGGCAGCGGATGCAAAGAAGCACATCACAGCCGGTGCAAAGAAGGTAATTATTTCAGCACCTGCAAGCGATGAAGACATCACGATTGTTATGGGCGTTAACCACGAGAAGTACGATCCAGCTAACCATCACGTCATCTCTAACGCTTCATGTACTACCAACTGCCTTGCACCAATGGCAAAGGTTCTTCAGGATAACTGGGGGATTGTTAAGGGTCTGATGACCACGATCCATGCGTACACAAATGACCAGGTGATCCTTGATTTCCCACATAAGGATCTCCGTCGTGCTCGCGCTGCTGCGACAAATATGATCCCAACATCAACCGGAGCCGCTAAGGCGATCTCACTTGTTCTTCCAGAACTTAAGGGAAAGCTCGATGGATATGCGATGCGCGTGCCAGTTCCAACAGGATCTGCAACAGATCTCACCGTAGAACTTGCAAAGGAAGCTACTGCTGCAGAGATCAATGCTGCGATGAAGGCTGCTGCTAACGGTGCGCTTAAAGGATACCTTTCCTATACAGAAGATCCAATCGTCTCTTCTGACATTGTTACCGATCCATCATCATGTATCTTCGATTCAGGACTTACAAAGGTAATCGGCAATCAGGTAAAGATTGTTGGTTGGTATGACAATGAATGGGGTTATTCAAATCGCCTCGTTGATCTTGTCGGACTTGTAGGTAAATCTCTCTAATGCACTTGCATGAACTTGATGTGGCTGGAAAACGAGTATTTCTTCGCTGTGATCTCAATGTTCCATTGAAAGATGGAGTTATCACTGATGACGGGCGAATAAAAGCCTCGCTGCCGACCATCAAATTCTTGCTCGGAGCTGGTGCGAGCATTGTTATCGCGGCTCACTTAGGGCGTCCAAAAGGTGAAGCAAAGCCTGAGTTATCTCTTGCTCCTGTTGCTAAGCGACTGGAGGAACTTCTTGGCTCACCGGTTCATTTTGTTGGCACTCTTCTCGGAGCTGAAGTAACGGCTGCAGCGCACGGACTTAAAGCGGGAGAGATTCTTCTTCTAGAGAATATTCGATACAGCTCTGCTGAAACTTCAAAAGACGAGACAGAGCGAGATGCCTTTGCTCAAGAATTAGCAGAGCTTGCAGATATCTACGTCGGTGATGGGTTTGGTGCAGTGCATCGCAAACATGCATCGGTCTATGATCTTCCCAAACTTCTCTCACATGCAGCAGGCACACTTGTAGGCGCAGAAGTAGACGTGTTGAAGAAGCTGACGGTAAATCCCGAAAGACCTTATGGCGTTGTACTTGGTGGCGCGAAGGTTTCAGACAAGATCGGTGTGATTTCAAATCTTCTTAATAAAGTTGATGTGATGGCTATTGGTGGTGGAATGGCCTTTACCTTCCTCGCCGCCCAAGGGAAAGAGATCGGTAAATCACTAGTTGAAACCGATCTCATTCCCACAGTGAAGGAGTTGATTGAGAAAGCAAAATCATCTGGCGTTGAGTTGATTTTGCCGACAGACATAGTCGTCGCTGCCGAGTTTAAGATAGATTCACCAGCAAAAACTGTTTCGTCTGATGCAATTCCTGCAGATCACATGGGTCTTGATATCGGTCCAGAATCAGCAAAAGCTTTTGCTGCAGCTATTTCAAAGTGCAAGACTGTATTTTGGAATGGCCCGATGGGCGTCTTTGAATTTCCAAATTTCGCTCACGGAACTCGCGTGGTGGCCCAAGCCCTCACCGAAGTGTCTGGGATCTCAGTAGTTGGTGGAGGCGACTCAGCTGCTGCTGTCCGTGCCCTCGGCTTTGCTGATAGTGATTTCGGATATATTTCCACTGGCGGTGGAGCATCTCTTGAATATCTTGAAGGTAAAGAACTTCCTGGTTTGCTAGCCCTAGATCTCTAATCTTTGCCAACAGATTACTTTAAACAGATAACAATAGAAGGAGAAGAATATGCGTAAGCCACTCATGGCAGGCAATTGGAAGATGAATCTGAATCATTTAGAGGCAATTGCAGTTGCACAGAAGCTCGTCTATTCACTATCGGATAAGGATTACGAGGCCGTAGATGTGGCGATCATTCCTCCATTTACAGATATTCGCTCGATCCAAACTTTAGTTGATGGGGATCGTCTTCGCTTGCAATATGGTGCGCAAGATCTTTCTCCGGAGGTCGGTGGAGCATTCACTGGTGATATCTCAGGTTCGATGTTGAAGAAGTTGGGCTGCACCTTTGTCGTAATCGGCCACTCTGAACGACGCGCAATCCACAAAGAAGATGACGCCCTAGTCAATAGAAAAATAAAGGCAGCCCTTGCCAATGAACTCACTCCAATATTTTGCGTAGGCGAAGAACTTTCAGTTCGCGAATCCGGTACTCATGTTTCGCATGTGATCCGTCAGATTCGTGCTGGTCTTGAAGGCTTTACCAAACCAGAACTAAAGAAGATCGTTATCGCCTATGAGCCGGTTTGGGCTATCGGCACAGGGAAGACGGCAACTCCTGAAGATGCACAAGAAGTTTGTGCAGCTATTCGCGAGGAGATTGGCGTTATCGGTTCACCAGAAATAGCGGCTGCAATGCGTGTTCTTTATGGTGGATCTGTGAAGTCTTCCAATATCGTAGAAATCATGAAACAGAGCGATGTTGATGGCGCTCTTATTGGTGGAGCTAGCCTGGATCCCGAAGAACTGGCAAAGATCGCTAAGTTCTACGCACAAGAGCAGCAGTAATTCGATCCGAAATCTAGTATCCTTCCCCTCTACGAAGTAAGGAGTACGGCCATGGCCCTTGGACTATCGATCTTTCTGATTATCACCAGCGTTGTGATGATCCTTCTTGTTCTTCTCCATAAAGGAAAAGGCGCAGGACTTTCAGATCTTTTCGGCGGAGGTATCTCCTCTAACTATGGTGGCTCTTCAGTTGTTGAACGCAACCTCGATCGCATCACAATCGTTGTTGGTGGTCTCTGGTTCGCAGGAGTCGTCGCACTCTCACTCGTTTTGAAGGGATAACCCAAAGATGGCAAGTGCTATTCGCGGAAGTCGTGTCGGTGCTGGCCCAATGGGCGAGGCAGAGCGCGGAGATCAGATTGAGCGCGCAACAGTTTCATATTGGTGCGGTAAAGGACACGAAGTCCGCCCATCATTTGCGGTTGAAGAGTCGGTAGAGATTCCAGCTCTCTGGGATTGCCCAAAGTGTGGTCTTCCAGCTGGTCGCGATCGCAATAATCCGCCAAGTGCTGTTGTTAACGTTCCTTACAAGACCCACCTTGCATATGTGAAGGAGCGTCGCACAGATGCAGAGGGCGCAAAGATTCTTGAAGATGCGTTAAAAAAGTTGCGTGGCGAAGATTAATCTAGAGAGATCTAGCAGCTTCTAAGATTTGAGTAATTCCCGCACTACGATCTTGCAGGTGGAGTCGTAGGAGCGGGAATTTTCTTTCTCCAAGAGCACGGTTATCTCCCAGTGCTTGGGCCATGACTAATGTTTTGAATCCAAAGTTACTTCCAGGAATCTCGAAATCACAGGATGCGTCACCTGTGATCTGCAGGAAAGATCCGTTTTGCTGTCCGCCCTTATGGAATTGACCCGTGGAATGCAAGAAACGTGGACCCCAACCGAATGTAACGGGATGACCTGATTTAAGTGTGAGTAATTTTCTTAACTCCTCGAGACGCACATCATCGCGTCGATCAAGGTAAGCATGGATAGAGATGTATCCGCCATCTTTGACGTTGGCGACGAAACTTTGCAGTGCGTCAATCACCGAAGATCCGACCCCAAAAATTCCAACTGATTCATCTGAAGCATTTGGGGTGAATGAAGGTAGTTGTCCTCCCCACTCATTGAGAAGTGCGGATGTTGCATTCTTCGCCTCAGTGACATTTGGTTGATTAAATGGATCAATCTCTAGCGCAGCACCAATGAGTGCAGTGACCCATTCCCAGAAAATGAAATGCTCGCCTAGTTCACCTTCGCAGTTTAGGTCTGCACCAATTTCGCGGAATGAAATCGTGAATGCCCCGCCGACGGCTGCACTCTCTAAATCTTCGGCTGCGATGGGTAGTCGTCCGACTCCAGATTTTCCAGTCGATTCGGCGACCAACTGTTCAATCCAGTCAGATAGCCCTGGCGTTCTTGAGTTTGCATCAATGAAAGCCAGGTATTGATTAGTCTGAGTTGTAAGAAGCCATGCGACGTCAATGATGGAAGCGCTATTCAAGAGAAAGTTCTTCTTGCAATCACTGGCTGCATCAAGCAGAAGCGAGACATCAACACCAGCCAGCGCGCTTGGCACCAACCCAAATGCACTCAGTGCGCTAAATCTTCCTCCCACATGTGGATCAGCATTGATAACAGAAACTCCTTGCGCACGAGCATCGCGATCTAAAGGTGAATCCGGATCTGTAACCACAACCATGTGCTCGGCTAGTTCGAGGCCGGCATTGGTAAATGCGGTTGAAAAAGCTGCCCGGGCTGATGAAGTTTCGATGGTGGAACCTGATTTAGATGAAACAACAACGAGCGTTGATGACAGATCTCCGTTGATCGCATGAGAAAGATAATTCGGATCAGTCGAGTCCAGGATAAATAGATCTTGACCAAAACTCTTTGCAATCACTTCCGGAGCCAAAGATGATCCGCCCATACCAGCGAGGACAATCTTTTTGATGTGTCGAAATCTGGCAGTGAGCGCGTCAATTTCGGGCAGAAGGGCTCTCGAGGATTCTGGAAGATCCACCCAATTCAATCGAATGGCAGCCTCTGCAGCCGCCTCAGCTCCCCACGTCAATGCATCCTTTTGAGCGATTCGCTGGTGAACGTCAATTAGACGCTTGTAGAGGTCATCGTTGCGATTGACTTTTACAAGTGATGGACCAGAAATTCTCATTAAGCCATTACCTTCTTTACATCAGCAAGCAGTGATATCCACGCATCTTCAAACTTCTTCACTCCATCTGCTTCAAGGGCGTCAGTAATTGCGTCAAGCGAAATTCCGAGTGCAGAGAGTGCTGCCAGAATCTGCGATGCGTTCTCTAGCTGTGATGTGATCGCGTCAATTTTCACGACTCCATGATCCAGGAATGCATCCAAGGTGGATTGAGGCATTGTGTTAACCGTATGTGGTGCCACGAGAGTATCTACATAGAGAGTGTCTGAGTAAGCAGGGTCTTTGACTCCGGTAGATGCCCAGAGAGGACGTTGAACGTGGGCTCCACTTTCTTCAAGTGCTATCCATGATGCATCGGTGAACTTCTCGAGGAATAAGGCATATGCACGATGGGCATTTGCTACTGCTACTTTGCCGAGAAGATCATTATTGCCAACTGCCTTTAACTCCTTATCAACTGCGCTATCAATACGTGAAATAAAGAAGGAGGCCACAGAATGAATAGAAGATAGATCAAGTCCAGCAGATTTTGCCTGAGCAATACCTGCCTTAAAGGCATCGATTACCTCACCGTAGCGTTCAAGAGAAAAGATCAAAGTCACATTCACGCTCACGCCTTTGCCAATCAAGGCAGTGATGGCTGGTAGACCTGCCTTAGTGGCAGGAACTTTGATCATGACATTTGGGCGAGCAACAAGTGCATGTAGTGCAAGGCCTTCATCGATCGTTTCTTGTGTCTTATGTGCAAGTCTTGGATCAACTTCGATACTTACGCGACCATCGATTCCTTTGCTCTCGTTGTAGATCTCGATGAAGAGATCACAGGCAACGCGTACATCGTCAGTAGTGAGCGTGCGGACTACTTCTTCAACGCTCTTTCCAGACAGGGCTGCGATATCTGCTGCATATTCATCTGCTCCAGTAATGGCTGCTCCAAAAATACTTGGGTTGGTTGTTACTCCACGGACGCCGTCATGTTTGATCCGATGGGGGAGGCTATGAGGATCCAAACCTGTGAGCTTAGATCGTGAAAGATCATCGAGCCAGATCGATGTTCCCGCGCTCAGAATGTTTACCTGATTCATTTGCGTGCCGCTAACACTCTTGCGACAACATTCTCAACAGTGAATCCAAACTCAGCAAAGAGTTGCGCAGCCGAGGCAGAAGCACCGTAGTGATCAAGGCTGATGATTACGCCCGAATCTCCTACGTACTCACGCCAGCCCTGAGCAATTCCGGCCTCGATGCTGACGCGAAGTGCTGAAGGTGGAATGACGCTGGCTCTGTAACTTTCACTTTCCTTGTTAAACCATTCCAGACATGGAGCGCTCACAACCTGAGTTGAGATTCCTTGCGCGTTTAGAGTTTCAGCGCTCTTCACTGCAAGACTTACTTCAGAACCAGTTGCGATGATGACGACCTCTGCTTTCGAAGGCGCAGCAACCAGTACATAGGCACCTTTATCGACACCTTCGGCACCTGCGCAGATTGTGCGATCAAATACCGGAAGATTCTGTCTAGAAAGCAAAATACCTGCAGGTTGTTGACGGAGCATGATTGATTTCCATGCTTGCGCAACTTCGTTGGCATCGGCAGGTCGTACAGTTGCAAAGTTCGGAATTGCACGTAAAGCCGCAAGATGTTCGATCGGCTGATGAGTAGGGCCATCTTCGCCTAGACCAATCGAATCATGTGTCCAAACAAATGTGGTTGGGATATTCATCAACGCTGCTAGACGGACTGCTGGCCGCATGTAATCACTAAAGACGGCAAATGTTCCACCAAAGGCGCGAGTAAGTCCATGAAGAGTAATGCCATTTAGAATTGAACCCATAGCGTGTTCACGAATTCCAAAGTGAATGATGCGCCCATATGGGTTAGCACCCTTCATGGCACTTGACTTCGGCAAGAATGACCCGCCACCTTCAATAGTGGTGTTATTGCTTTCAGCTAAATCTGCAGATCCGCCCCAAAACTCTGGAAGTACTCCAGCGATGGCATTGATTACCTTTCCAGATGCTGCACGTGTGGCTACATCTTTACCAGCTTCAAAAACTGGTAGAACTGAATCCCATCCAGTCGGCAACTCTCTCTTCGTTAAACGTTCGAGTAGAGCCGCTTTCTCTGGATGACCAGATTTCCACGTAGCAAAGCGCTGATTCCATTCTGCGCGTTTTGCTGCACCGCGCTCTTTAACTAATCGAATATGTGCCAAGACATCATCCGGCATTGCAAATTTCTCATCTGGGTTTAAGCCAAGCTCAACTTTTGTTGCTGCAATCTCTTCATCGCCGAGAGCTGAGCCGTGTGACTTTGCAGTGTTACGCAGTTTTGGTGCAGGCCATGCAATCACAGATTTCAGACGGATAAGAGTTGGTTTAGCGGACTGCGCTTTTGCTGAAACCATCGCAGCATCGAGAGCGACGAGATCAACGTTTCCATCGGCCAGAGTTGCTACTTCAATAACATCCCAGCCATAAGCGCGGTAACGCGCAGAGACATCTTCTGTAAAGGAGACATGAGTGTCGCCTTCAATTGAAATTCGATTGTCATCATAGATAACATTGAGATTTCCTAGTTCTTGCGTTCCAGCAAGTGATGATGCTTCAGCACTTACACCCTCTTGCAGATCGCCATCGGAACAAATGACCCAGATAGAGTGGTCAAAGATTGATTGGCCAGCAGCAGTATCCGGATCTAATAATCCTCGCTCGTAACGAGCGGCCATTGCAAAACCAACTGCCGTTGCTACACCTGCACCGAGTGGACCTGTCGTCATTTCAACGCCATCGGTGTGACCAAACTCTGGATGGCCTGGTGTTAACGATCCTTGAGTACGAAATTCTTGTAAGTCCTTCATGGTTAATCCATAACCACTGAAGAAAAGTTGCGTATAGATAGTCATTGATGAGTGGCCACACGAGAGAATAAATCGATCGCGTCCTACCCAATGCGGATCTGATGGATCGTGAATCAAGTGACGTTGAAAGAGGGTGTAGGCGACAGGTGCGAGAGCCATCGCAGTGCCGGGATGGCCGTTACCAACCTTCTGAACTGCATCCATTGCAAGAGCTCGCGCATACGAAATTGCGCGATCATCGAGTGGGCTCCAATTAGTCAGCGTGGTCATAGTCAGTCTCTCTCTTGTTGTGATGTACGAACTACTGAAAGTCGAATCCGCCATGCGGAAATCCAGAAAATTGTTGCTCCTGCGAGGTGTGCTGCGACAAGGGCTTCAGGGATACCAGTCAGGTATTGGGTGTATCCGATTGCACCTTGAGCAAGAGTTATCACGAAGAAGATGTAAATCGCCTTCTTCGTTGATTGCGCAATAGATGCTGCAACCAATAGCGCAATTGTTATTCCAACAAGGAAGATAACAGCATCAGCGTGCAATATTGCGACAGTTCTAATGTCAAAACCAAAACGTTGAGCTTTTTCATCGCCGGCATGCGGTCCACTTCCTGTAACGAGAGTTCCAAGAATCAGGACAATAAATGAGATAGCAATGTGGGTTTGCGATAAGAGTGAAACAGTCTGCGTTGGAGCAGACACCTTTATATGAGGCTCGTGTCGTCTTGAATAGAGCGATGTGGCTCCCGCAATCAGAAGCATCGATAAGAGCAGATGTCCTGCAACTGGTAGAGGGTGTAGATCAGTGAGAACAGTAATTCCGCCCAATACGCCTTGACCGAAAATTCCAAGAACTTGTCCTACAGCAAGTGAACGCAAATCTTTTCGCCCCGATTTAAGGACGTAGATAACAGCGATCAGCGCAGAGAGAAGCAGTGCAAAGGTTAGAAGGCGATTTCCGAATTCGATCCACGCGTGAAGTTGTCCCTCTGCTTGATATGGGACAGGCGTGTAAGAACCTGGCGTGCATTCGGGCCATGTCGGACAACCAAGTCCCGAGCCGGTCAATCGAACAGCGCCACCAGTAAGGACCAGCGCACTTTGTAGGAAGAGCAGTACCCCGAAAATTGCTGTCCTTAAGCGCATATGGCTACCTTATGCCAGCCACGCCCATCTTCAGGTAGAAGCGCATCGTTAATTACGATACATTTATGTTGTGAAAATCGAACACCATGCTGGCGAGGACATTCGCACCCGCGATGCCATCGCGCGTTCGATTCTCGAGAATGGCCCGTCTACAGCCAGCACTCTCAGCGAGCGTCTTGCCCTGACTCCAGCCGGAATTCGCCGCCACCTCGACCTTTTGGTTGCCGACGGAATTTTGGAAGCCCGTGATCCACGAGTGGGTACAAGCCGTGGCAGAGGTAGACCTTCGAAAGTCTTTCTGATGACCGATGAAGGTCGTTCACAGTTTGAACATTCTTATGACGAT
The DNA here is from genome assembly GCA_044351895.1 of Candidatus Planktophila sp. GTDB lineage: Bacteria > Actinomycetota > Actinomycetes > Nanopelagicales > Nanopelagicaceae > Planktophila. The sequence continues at coordinate 3,251 of JBILEX010000013.1, read as the reverse complement.
TTAGCTGTGGCAGCGTTGAAGTTTATGGCAGCGCATTCTGGTGATCATTTAGTTACCGCCTTTGCTGAATCACGCGCAGAAGATATTGAACGCAAAGCGACCCCATATCTTGCAAAGCGCGCAAAGAAAATCGATGCGCTAGCGACATTTCTTACCGAACAAGGTTATGCAGCAAGCGTTGAAAAACGGGGGACAGGCGAAGAGATCTGTCAGCACCACTGTCCAATTGCTCACGTTGCTGCGCAATATCCGCAACTCTGTGAAGCAGAGACGCAGGCTTTCTCTCGACTACTCGGTACCCATGTGCAACGTCTAGCGACGATTGCTCACGGTGACGGAGTTTGCACTACATATATTCCACAACTCACGACTACCGCCGGAAAGGCACAATAATGACAACAGCACATCCAGAACTCGATGGCCTTGGAAATTATGAATACGGTTGGTCAGATAAGACCGACGCTGGCGCAAGTGCCAAGCGGGGAATTAACGAAGATGTAGTTCGTGACATCTCATCAAAGAAGAGTGAACCTCAGTGGATGCTCGACATGCGCCTCAAGGGACTTTCTCTCTTTGAGAAGAAGCCAATGCCATCATGGGGTAGCGATTTAACTGGAATTTTCTTCGACACAATCAAGTACTTCGTTCGCTCAACTGAAAAGCAAGCGACCACATGGGATGACCTTCCAGATGATATTAAGAATACTTATGATCGTCTCGGTATTCCTGAGGCTGAAAAGCAGCGCTTAGTTTCTGGCGTTGCAGCGCAGTACGAGTCAGAGGTTGTTTATCACTCTATCCGTGAAGATTTAGAGAAGCTCGGCGTTCTATTCCTAGATACAGACACTGCTCTACGTGAGCATGAAGAACTCTTCCGTGAGTACTTCGGAACCGTTATCCCAGTTGGCGATAACAAGTTCGCAGCGCTTAACACCGCCGCCTGGTCAGGTGGATCATTCATCTATGTTCCTAAGGGCGTACATGTTGATATTCCATTGCAGGCATACTTCCGAATCAACACTGAGAACATGGGTCAATTCGAACGCACATTGATTATTGCTGACGAAGATTCTTACATCCACTATGTAGAAGGATGTACCGCACCAATCTACAAGTCAGATTCTCTACACTCTGCAGTAGTTGAAATCATTGTTAAAAAGGGTGCACGAGTTCGATATACAACAATCCAGAACTGGTCTAACAACGTTTATAACCTCGTAACCAAGCGCGCTACATGTGCTGAAGGTGCAACGATGGAATGGGTCGATGGAAATATCGGTTCTAAAGTAACGATGAAGTACCCAGCTGTAATGCTCATGGGTCCTCATGCAAAGGGAGAGACGCTCTCACTTGCATTTGCCGGTCCTGGTCAACATCAAGATTCAGGCGCCAAGATGGTTCACGCCGCTCCATACACATCGTCTTCTGTGATTTCAAAGTCTGTCGCACGCGGTGGAGGACGAACTTCATATCGTGGTCTTGTACAAGTGCAAGAAGGTGCTCACCATTCAGCAAGTACCGTTAAATGCGATGCACTTTTGGTCGATAGCATTTCACGATCTGATACTTATCCATACGTAGACATCCGTGAAGATGATGTATCAATGGGTCACGAGGCGACAGTCTCGAAGATCAGCGATGATCAACTCTTCTATCTCATGTCACGTGGACTCAATGAAGATGAAGCGATGGCGATGATTGTTCGTGGCTTTATTGAACCGATTGCACGTGAATTACCTATGGAGTATGCGCTAGAACTTAACCGCCTCATTGAACTTCAGATGGAAGGTGCTGTCGGTTAATGAGCGCTCTCCAATCTAATCTCCTTGAACTTCACACTCCGAATGGACGTGAGGAAGCTTGGCGTTTCACTCCACTTAAACGGCTTGCAGGTATGCACGACGGGAGTGCAAAGGCGATTGAACTCGATTCTTTGCAGTCAGTTACAGGCCTTCCACAAGGCGTAACTTTCACTTCAGTCGAAGCGGATGCACTTTCGCGCACAGATGACATCATCATTAATCGCATTCGTGCATTCACTGGCAATGTTCGTCAGCTCAAGATCGCAAAGGATCAAGAGATTGACCAACCAATCATTCTCTCGCGCACAGCAAAGCAAGTGGGAACCGTTGAGTTTGCACGCGTGCAGATTATTCTCGAGCCTCACTCACGCGCCACAGTTGTTCTTGAAAACTCTGGCGAGTTTAATTTAGGCGAGGATCTTGAAATTCAAGTAGGCGTTGGCGCAAAGCTCACCCTCATCTCTCTTCAAGAGTGGGGTCCAACTTCAGTACACGCTGGACACCACCACGCAATCGTTGAACGTGATGCAACCTTTAACTCACTCGTTGTCACAGTTGGCGGATCTGTTGTCCGTCTAGTTCCAACGGTCGAGTTCGCAGGACCTGGCGCTAGCACCGAACTTCTAGGTGTCTATTTCGCTACGGCCGGTCAATACTTCGAGCATCGCATGTTTGTAGATCATCTCGTTCCAAATGCTAAGTCGCGCGTCAATTACAAGGGCGCACTCGCTGGTCAAGATGCGCATACGGTCTGGATCGGTGACGTTTTCATTCGTGCTGCGGCAGAAGGAACCGACACATACGAGCTTAATCGAAATCTTCTACTCTCTGATGGTGCGCGCGCTGACTCTGTGCCGAACCTCGAGATTGAGACTGGCGAAATTGTGGGTGCAGGTCACGCCAGTACGACAGGTCGTTTCGATGATGAACAACTCTTCTATCTGATGTCACGAGGAGTCAACGAGTCAGATGCACGCAGACTTGTTGTGCGCGGCTTCTTTAACGAGATTGTTTCGCAGATTGGTATTGAAGTGATCCAGGATCGCTTGATGACACGTATCGATGAAGAATTATCAAAGGCGGCCAAGTAAATGGCTGATCTACTTCTTTCACAACTTGAGCAGGGAAAGCCTGTCAAGGTAGAAAAAGATGGGAAAACCATCTGCGTTGCTCGTGTTGGCGATGAAGTTTTCGCTGTTGACGACACCTGCTCACATTCAGATGCATCTCTCTCAGAGGGAGATGTCACAGATTTTAAGATCGAATGCTGGCTTCACGGAGCAGAGTTTGATCTTCGAACAGGGGAGGCACTCACTCCACCTGCTGTTGCACCACTTCACACTTACGGCGTACATGTCGACGGAGACTCCGTCACAGTTGAAATCTAATCGGGGAAAATGATGAGCACACTAGAAATTCGCGGCCTTAAAGTAAGCGTCACCACTGAAG
>JBILEX010000012.1:0-12861 GCA_044351895.1 Candidatus Planktophila sp. | reverse complement strand
GGTTTTGTGGGCAGGAAAAAGCGTAGAGGAAGTCTATGCAAAGACAAAGATTGATCGCTGGTTCCTTACACAGATCGAGTTGATCAACGTTGCCGCACGTCAGATCGCCGAGCCAGGAGAGCTCACGATTGAAGCCATCAGATTCGCAAAAGAGTTCGGTTTTTCAGATAGTCAGATCGCGATTCTTCGAGGAAGCACCGAAGAAGAGATACGAAAGACGCGAATTCATCTAGGCGTGCGTCCTGTTTATAAAACTGTAGATACCTGTGCCGCCGAGTTCGAAGCCTTTACTCCTTATTATTACTCGTGTTATGAGGAAGAGAGCGAAGTAAAGCCAAGAACTACCCCAGCGGTTATCATTCTTGGAAGTGGTCCAAACCGCATTGGACAGGGAATCGAGTTTGATTACTCCTGTGTTCATGCCTCATTTACACTGCGCGAGGCAGGCTTTGAAACGATCATGATTAATTGCAATCCTGAAACTGTCTCTACCGATTACGACACCAGCAGCCGACTCTATTTTGAACCGCTCACTCTTGAAGATGTACTAGAAGTCGTTCATGCCGAAACACTTGCTGGTCCCGTGCTTGGTGTTATTACTCAACTAGGCGGACAGACTCCACTGGGATTGGCAGCTGGACTCAAGGCTGCCGGCGTTACGATTCTTGGAACAAGCCCTGAAGCAATTAACTTGGCAGAAGAGCGTGGAGCTTTCGGTGATGTACTTGCCTCAGTGAATTTGACGGCACCAGAGTTCGGCATGGCATCGTCGCAGATGCAAGCGTTAGATATCGCCCATCGCATTGGATATCCAGTTCTTGTCCGTCCATCATTCGTTCTCGGTGGCCGAGGTATGGAGATTGTCTACGATGATGCTGCCCTTTCCTCTTTTATTGCACGCGCAACAGATATCACTCCAGATCATCCCGTCTTAGTAGATCGATTCCTTGATAGCGCGATCGAGATTGATGTAGATGCACTTTATGACGGCAACGAGTTGTTCCTGGGTGGAGTAATGGAGCATATTGAAGAGGCCGGAATCCACTCTGGTGATAGCGCATGCGTACTTCCTGCAATGACTATCTCTTCGGCACAGCTTGTGCTCATTCGTGAGGCGACTCTCAAAATTGCCCAGGGTGTTGGAGTTCGTGGTTTGATCAATATTCAATTCGCGTTATCTGCCGACACTCTCTATGTGTTGGAGGCTAATCCACGTGCTTCCAGAACAGTTCCTTTTGTTTCTAAGGCAACAGGAGTTCCACTCGCAAAGGCTGCTGCGCGTATCTCAGTAGGTGCAACTATTGCTGAGTTGCGCGAGGATCACACACTCCCGTCGAATGGAGATGGAGTCGCTAAGGGAATCTCGGTGAAGGAAGCTGTCCTTCCTTGGAATCGATTTAGGCGAATGGACGGGCGTGGGGTTGATGCGGTACTTGGACCAGAGATGAGATCAACTGGTGAAGTCATGGGGATTTCTTCGACTTTCGGTGCGAGTTATGCCAAGAGTCAGATCAGCGCATTTGGCTCTCTTCCAAAGTCAGGTTCGGTCTTTATCTCATTAGCCGATAAAGATAAAGAATCCGGTCTGGCATCTGCGAAGTCTTTGTCGGCTTTAGGATTTAGGCTATTTGCAACTTCAGGAACTGCCGACTTTCTCGCTTCTCATGATGTAATGACCGCGAGGGTACGCAAGGCATCCGAGGGTTCAGGTCCTTACGGTGAAAAGACGATTGTTGAATTACTCAACGGAGGAGAGATAGATCTTGTGATCAATACTCCGGTCGGTCGTGGAACTCGGGCAGATGGTTGGGCAATTCGTACTGCTGCAATTCAGAGATCCATTCCCTGCATCACCACAACTGCTGGATTTAGCGCGGCTGTAGAGGGAATAAAGGTTCTGCAATCTGGCGATCTTGATGTTCGTCCAATTCAGGATTGGTTGAGAGATTAATGAGCAGTATTAATAAGAGTGCGGCGCAATTGAACGCAACAATATTGAGCAATAAACGGGTTGGGGCATACCATCAGATTCTCCTTGCAATCGGAGATCTTGCCTCAGTCTGCCGACCCGGAAATTTTGTTGCAATCTCAGTCGGTGGTGAATCATCAAAGATGGTTCTAAGGCGAGCCTTTGCGATTTCTCGAATCAATCATGGAAGTGCTTCCGGTGGAGCGATGGAGTTGATTGTTGCCCCACATGGATCGGGTTCACGCTGGCTCTGCGCTCAAGAAGAAGGCGTCGAGTTGGATATCGTCGCACCTCTTGGTAAAGCCTTTGGAATTCCAACGAACCCTGTAAATGCCTTACTTGTTGGAGGGGGATACGGATCTGCTCCACTTTTTGGATTGGCCGAAGTGCTCAAGTCGCGAGGTTGCAGGGTCGATATGCTCTTGGGCGCAAGTACGGGATCAAAGATTTATGCTCCACTTGAGGGCAAGCGAAGCGCTTCCACGCTAAAGATTTTCACTGAAGACGGTTCTATGGGTGAACATGGAAGAGTGACTGCACCCATTCGCGAACTGATAGCGCAAGGTTCTGTAGACGTTATCTACTCTTGTGGTCCCATGTCGATGCTTCGTGCTATCTCTGAGATTACGGATGGCACGGATGTAGTTCATCAATGCGCAGTAGAAGAGTCGATGGCGTGCGGAATTGGAATTTGTATGACCTGTGTGCTTCCGGTAAAGAATGATGATGGTTCGATCTCAATGTTGCGCTCATGTATCGATGGACCGGTTATGGATGGCGCACTGGTTGCCTGGGATCTTGTTGGAAAGACTCCGCCGGTAGGTATTGCATGAGTGAAGCGACGCTAGATTTCTCCACGACCTTGGGAAATGCTTGGTTTCCAGCTCCAATCTTCACCGCTAGTGGATGTGCGAGTTCAGGTAAAGAGCTCTCTCAGTTTTTCGATCTTCGAGATATAGGTGCAGTTGTTACCAAATCTGTGATGAATAAAGCAAGACACGGTCGAGCAACTCCCCGCATGGCTGAGACACCTTCGGGCATGCTCAATTCGATCGGGTTACAAGGTCCTGGTATCGATCAGTTCTTAGCGCAAGACGTTCCATGGTTATTGGATAAGGGTGCTCGCGTAATTGTTTCAATCGCAGGTGAGACAACCGATGAGTATGCAATGTTGGCGAGAAAGATTAGATCTGTGCAGGGGATTAGTGCACTCGAAGTCAATATCTCTTGTCCTAACGTGGAAAATCGCGGAATGGTCTTTGCCTGTGAGCGAGAGACTGCCGCTCGCGCCATTGATGGTGTTCGCAAAATAATCGGTGGTGAGATTCCAATTATTGCGAAGCTAACCCCGGATGTCACCGACATCACGAGTATTGCCTCCGCTGTTGTAGATGCTGGTGCTGACGGACTGGCGCTGATTAATACCGTGCTCGGAATGGTGATTAATCTTGAGACAATGAAGCCTCATTTGGGCGGTAAGACCGGCGGACTATCTGGTCCTGCAATTCGCCCTGTCGCCGTTCGTGCGATTTACCAAGTACATAGCGCTATGCCACATATTCCAATCTTGGGAATGGGCGGAGTTGCTTCAGGCCGTGACGCACTTGAACTTATTCTTGCGGGAGCATCTGGCATCTCTGTCGGCACTGCAAGTTTCGGAGACCCAACTGCGATACCGCGTATTCAACGTGAACTCTCAGCTCTCTTGATAGCTAAAGGTTTTTCATCGGTAAAGGATGCTGTCGGTTATGCCCATCGAGAGGATCGCAGTTAAGTGGCCAACTCCCCAATTATTCTTGCAGTAGATACTTCCGATTTCGAGACTGCTCGCGAGTGGATTGATGCAACGCGTGAAAGCATCGATATCTACAAACTCGGTCTTGAATTCTTTCTCACCTTTGGTGCTCAGGGAATTGAATCAATCGCCAAAGAAAGCGGAGCGGAGATTTTCCTAGATCTCAAGCTCCACGATATTCCCAACACTGTGAAGAAATCTGCCGGCGTAGTTGATCATCTCCACCCACGTTTTCTTACCGTCCACGCCAGCGGTGGTGCCGCGATGGTCGCAGCAGCCGTATCGGCTGTGTCATCGACTTCAATTACTGCAGTTACGGTTCTCACCTCTCTTGCAGATGGCGATCTACGCGAGCTTGGCTTTGCAAAATCTTCCCTTGAAACTGCAGTTGCGATGGCTCGCGTTGCAACAAGTGCAGGTGCAACATCGATTGTCTGCTCGCCACTTGAAATTGAGGCCATTCGGGCAGAGATTCCACACAGTGTTTCAATCATTACTCCAGGTGTACGCCCGGCTGATGAACTTGGAACAGATGATCAAGTTCGCACCATGACTCCCGCGCAAGCCATGGCCGCTGGGGCAAACTTTTTAGTTATCGGTCGCCCGATCACTTCTCGTTGGAGTGCTGGCAAGAGTGCGATGGCCGCCCGAGCAGCGGAAATAGTCGCTTCCATTCACTAGTCACTCGGCTATCCTCTAGATTAACGCCATGAGAAAACCGCCAATCCTCACAGATGAAGAACGCGCGGCCGCATTAGCTAAGGCTAGGGATTCCAGAGCCCATAGAGCAAAGATTAAGGCAGAAGTCAGAGCAGGTGAGATCACCGTTGAGCAGGTGATTGAACGTGCCAATGATGATGAGGCGATAGCCAAGATGCGAGTCTCTGAACTTCTCGAATCTATCTCGGGTGTCGGAAAAGTTCGAGCGGTTTCAATTCTCGATAGACTTGGAATCTCGCGCACAAGGCGAATCATGGGTCTGGGAACTCATCAACGCGCAGCGCTGATAAAGGAGTTTGCTATTCCAAGAGACAAGATTCACGATGGAACTCTTGTCGTCCTTTCAGGCCCTGGGGGAGTCGGAAAAAGTACGGTTTCGAAAGAGATACGAGCACACAATGACTTTTGGGTGAGTGTCTCGGCTACTACGCGTAAACCTCGACATACTGAAAAACATGGTGTTGATTACATATACATGAGCGATGAAGAGTTCGATCGCGCAATAAACAATAGTTTCTTTCTTGAATGGGCAGCATTTGCGGGTGCGCGTTACGGAACCCCCCGCCAACCTGTTCTTGATGCCCTAGCTCTCGGCAAAGATGTATTGCTCGAAATTGATATTGATGGCGCTAAGCAGGTTAAGAAGAATTGGCCAGATGCAATCCTTGTCTTTCTTGAACCTCCGTCATGGGAAGAGCTAGTTTCGCGGCTAGAAGGTCGTGCTACCGATTCAGCCGAACGCCGAGCCCAGAGGCTCACATTGGCCCAGGAGGAGATGGCTCAATCGCCTTTTTTTGACCATATCCTCGTTAATGACGAGGTCGAGCATGTCGTTGCAAGCCTGATAAGATTGGCTCATTCGCAGCGGACTTAAAGGTAGGGCCCGCCACGCGCCACATACAGGAGGCACTGATGGACGGCATCACCAATCCACCAATCGACGAACTTCTCGATAAGAGCGGATCGAAGTACAGCCTTGTTCTTTACGCAGCAAAGAGAGCGCGACAGATCAATGCATATTACTCACAGCTTGGTGAGGGTCTCCTTGAGTACGTGGGGCCACTAGTTGAGACACATGTTCACGAGAAGCCACTCTCTATTGCACTTCGTGAAATCAATGAAGGTCTTCTCACTATCGAGAATCTCGACCCGGCAGTTAAGTAACTTTTAGAAAAGTTATCTCTTGTCCACGCGCGAAGTAATTCTTGGCGTAGGTGGTGGTATCGCCGCATACAAATCCTGCGATCTACTTCGCCGTCTTCAAGATCAAGGTTTCGGCGTTACGGTAATTCCAACGCCTTCGAGTCTGAATTTTGTTGGCAAGGCTACGTGGGAAGCTCTATCTGGCCGTCCAGTGACGACTACGGTCTGGGAAAAGGTAGATGAAGTTCGCCATGTTTCGTTAGGCGGGTCAAGTGATTTTCTTATAGTCGCACCTGCCACCGCGGACCTGATCGCAAGAATCGCACAAGGTCGAGCGGATGATCTCTTAACAAATACGATTTTAGCGAGCACAGCACCGAAACTCATCGTGCCTGCGATGCACCCTGCGATGTGGTCAAATCCTGCAACAGTTGCGAATGTGCGACTGCTGCGAGAGCGCGGCTTCTTCGTCATGGATCCCGATCATGGTCGCCTGACCGGAAAGGATGTCGGTGTTGGACGTTTTCCTGAAACTTCACGAATTCTTTCCGAGTTTAATGCGATTGCAAATCCAGTTCATGACTTACTTGGTCGCAGGGTTCTCGTTACAGCCGGTGGCACTCGCGAGCCATTAGACCCCATTCGCTTTATTGGCAACCGCTCTTCGGGTAAACAGGGTTATGCAATCGCTCGTGCTGCCGCTAGACGTGGTGCCGACGTGACGTTGATACTTGCAAACAGTGAGTTGGCAGATCCTTCTGGAGTTCGCTGCATCAGAGTAAGTACTGCCGAAGAGATGTTTAACCACGTACAGCAAGAATTCGACGAATGCGAACTGCTGGTTATGAGTGCTGCCGTTGCAGATGCTAAGCCTTCGCAAGTAAGTCATTCCAAGATAAAGAAAGGCGCGCTCACCTCTATAGAGTTAGCATCAAACCCCGATATCGTCGCAACGGTTGCGGCGCGAAAAAAGAGCCAAATCGTTATTGCATTCGCTGCTGAAACTTCCCTTGATATTGAGGAAGGTAAGCGCAAGTTGCAGAGTAAGGGCGCTGATATTCTCTTTCTTAATGATGTGGCTGGAAACGAAGTTTTCGGATCAGACCAGAACCAAGGTGTGATCTTGATTGCAGATAAGGCAGAATCAGTTCGAGAGATCAACGTTGATCGCACCGATAAAGACACGCTCGCCGATCTTCTCCTAGATCAGGCCCTGAATAGGTTAGGTTAGAACAATGTCCAAACGTCTCTTCACATCAGAATCAGTTACCGAAGGCCACCCAGATAAGATCGCAGATCAAATATCTGATGCGATCCTTGATTCACTCCTTTCGCAAGACTCCAAGAGTCGCGTGGCAGTTGAGACGCTCATTACCACCGGGCAAGTTCACGTCGCTGGTGAAGTAACAACTGATGGATATGCAGATGTCATGGGAATTGTTCGCGACACAGTTATCGGTATCGGTTATGACTCCTCAGTTAAAGGATTCGACGGAAATAGTTGTGGCGTTTCAATCTCAATCGGACAGCAGTCACAAGATATTGCTCAGGGCGTCAATGATGCCGTTGAGCATCGCGTTGATTCAGCGGTAGACCCATTAGATCTACAAGGCGCTGGTGATCAGGGATTAATGTTCGGTTATGCTTGTGATGACACTAAAGAGCTCATGCCTCTTCCCATCTATCTTGCACACCAACTTGCAGAGCAGCTCACCGCGGTTCGTAAGAGTGGCGCACTGGCCTATCTTCGGCCAGATGGAAAAACTCAAGTCACTATCGAGTACGACGGTGATAAAGCGATTGCACTCAACACAGTTGTTATCTCTAGCCAACACTCAGAAGATGTTGATGTTGCCAAGAAGTTAACTCCTGAAGTGATTGAGCATGTGATCAAGCCGGTACTTTCTAAGGTTGATCTACCTCAGAGTGATCTGAGAGTCCTCATCAATCCGACAGGTCGCTTCGTTATCGGTGGCCCAATGGGTGATGCTGGACTTACAGGAAGAAAAATTATTGTTGATACATACGGTGGAATGGCCCGCCATGGCGGTGGTGCATTCAGCGGAAAAGATCCTTCAAAAGTTGATCGCTCTGCGGCCTACGCAATGCGTTGGGTAGCAAAGAATGTTGTCGCCGCAGGTCTTGCTAAGCGTTGTGAGGTTCAAGTCGCATACGCAATCGGAAAAGCACATCCAGTCGGCGTCTTTGTGGAGACTTTCGGTACCGAAACTGTTCCTGTTGCCAAAATTCAGAACGCAGTAACGACGGTATTCGATCTGCGCCCTGCGGCCATCATCAGAGATCTCAACTTGCTTCGTCCAATCTATTCGCAGACAGCAGCGTATGGACACTTTGGTCGCGAACTTCCTAATTTCACATGGGAAGTTACTAATCGCGTGGATGAACTCCGCGCTGCGATTTAATTCAACAAGCTAAAGGTCTCCGATGACCGCCTCGCCTCTGAGACTTCGCGTTCAGAAAGTCGATCGTGGTGAAAGTACTGCTGCCTTTGACCGTCCGGTCGCAAGGCTATGGGTAGATACAGGACTTTCTCACCTTGAGCCCATCTATGACTATTTGGTTCCACAAAGTTTAGATATAGAGATCCGCGTTGGGGTAAAGGTTTTAGTTGATTTTTCGGGACGCAAGGTCGATGCGTTTGTCATTGAAAGAATCAATGGCTCTAGCTTTGGAAATCTTAAGTTCATCGAGAAAGTCACCTCACCAGTCCCGCTTCTGACATCTGAGATTATTTCTCTGGTCGGTGCAGTTGCACGTAGATGGGGTTCGTTACCAAGTGAAATACTAAGCGCCGCGATTCCTCCTCGAGTGATTTCTGCCGAAAAGAACGCAACTACGATGACGCCATCCAGAGAAGCAAAGGTTAAGAAGCAGAGCGCTTCACATTCATATTACTTGTTTACACCAGGCGAAGACCCTTACGAAACGATGGCTTCATGGCTCTTAAGCAGGTCAGAGAAAGGGGGAGTGCTTGTAGTCCTTCCCGAACTTCGCGAAGTGCAAGCGCTGGCAACTGAACTGACTCAACGTGACTTGGATTTTACTGGTCTTGATGCATCACTTCCTAGAACGGATCGTTATTTCAATTTTTTACAGGTGGCTACAGGAGCCGCCCAAATAGTAATTGGGACTAGAAGTGCAATATTTGCACCAGTAGCGAATCTTCAGACAATTATCGTCTTCCGCGAAGGATCAGAATCACATTATGAGAGACGTACACCTGGCTGGAATGTTCGAGATGTCGCAATTATTCGCTCACAGCTGGCTTCGGTAGATCTCACTTTTGCAGGTTTTGCACCATCCTCTGAACTCTCATTACTTATAGAAAATGAAGTGATTGCACTGAAAGGTAAGCGAGCAAAGATCGATGCGACCGCCTACCCTCAATTTCAAGGAGAGCTTTTGCCGGACCGAATTTTTACTCCGATAAGAAGTGCCCTCGCGCGCGGTTCGGTGCTTTTCCTTGTTCCGCGGAAGGGTTATTCACAAGCCATCTCATGTGCGGCATGTCGAAATATCGCACTGTGTGAATGTGGTGGGCGAATCTACTTTGGCGGTCCCGAGAAGGGGTTTATCTGCTCTCTCTGCAACATAACGACGCCAGAATGGAGTTGTAAATGGTGCAAGAAGAGCTCTGCCAACCTTTTGGGGCGAGGAAATCTTCGATACGCTCATGAGATAGGAAGAGCTTTTCCGGGGTTTCCAGTTGTTTCATCCGATGCAACAAACGTCGTTCACGAGATAGAAAAGCAACACTCCATCGTCTTGGCTACAGCGGGAATGGCTCCGTTGGTAAAAGGTGGATATCAGGCCGTTGTTATTCTCGAGGGGGATAGTCTCTTCTCGCAACTAGATCTGCGCGCTCAAGAACGGGCTCGTGAAGCGATAATGCAGAGTGCATCTTTGTTGTCTTCAAACGGTAAAGTTCTGGTCGTCATCGATAGCGCACATCCAATAGTTGCCGCACTTTCTCGATGGAATCTTTCACCTCTTTTGGCAAGAGAGTTACGAGAACGTGAACAAACACAGCTGCCGCCTCTTGTTCATGCAGTTATTCTGGAGATCGCACATTCGGATACTTCAACTTTTGTAAGTGGGATTAATGCATCCATAAAGGACGGGAGAGTGCCGAACTCAACCCGGATCCTTGGGCCAACTCGGTTGGATGATCAGAGTTCGCGCGTTATTCTCACCGTCTCACGTGACGATGGCCAGGAACTAATTGATTTCCTAGTCACTTATCGAAAAAAGCGCGGGATCTCCAAGAAATCGATTCCACATATGCGGATCGACCCGTATGCACTAACTCATTCCCTTTGAATTATTTATTCTGCGTTAAGATACTGCCATGGCCATCCAAGAGATCAGATTATTCGGTGATCCTGTTTTGGTTACCCCTGCCTCTCCCGTCGTCGATTTCGATAAAGAACTGCGAACTCTTGTAAGCGATCTGATCGATACAATGTTGGATGCTCCTGGAGCTGGATTGGCAGCGCCCCAGATTGGCGTTCCGCTGCGAGTGTTCACATGGTGTGTCGACGACGAAATAGGACACCTAGTAAATCCGCAACTGACTCTAAGTGATGAGATGCAGGATGGGGAAGAAGGTTGTCTCTCCTTTCCTGAAGTCCGTTATGACACACCGCGAGCTCTGCGTGCTGTCGCTCGCGGTTTCAATATGCATGGCGAACCGATCATCGTTGAAGGCAGTGAGTTTATGGCCCGTGCGTTGCAACATGAAACAGACCACCTCGATGGAATCCTCTTTATCGAACGCATGCCAAGTGAATTTCGAAAGTTGGCGATGAAAGAGATTAGAGATTCCGAATGGTTTATGAGCGCGGGCGAGAACGGATCGTCGCCGATCATCAAAGTTTCTCCCCACCAAACTTTCGGTAAAGGTCACTAGTGCGTCTTGCGGTTGCGGCCACCCCACAGGTTGCGATTCCAACCTTGGAATACTTACTCACTAGTGAGCACGAGTTAGTAAGAATCTTTACAACGACGGATAAACAAGTAGGACGCGGACGTTCTTTGACAGCTAGCGAAGTTGCCCACTGGGCCGAAGCTCACGCAATTGAGTGCATTAAAGTAGAGAGATCCTCCGAGATGTTGGCTCATCTAGATGATGTTGATTGCGTTGTAACGATCGCATTCGGAATCCTCTTGCCACCAGATGTGTTGGATATGCCTACGCACGGGTTCATCAACTTGCATTTCTCGATATTGCCTGCCTGGAGAGGCGCAGCGCCCGTTCAACGTGCAATTGAATATGGAGATAATCACCTCGGCATCTCTGTCTTCAAACTTGATCCTGGTATGGATACCGGTCCCATCTATACACAAAAGTCTTTTTTGCGTGATCCTCAGATGAGAAGTAAAGAAGCACTTGATTTCCTTGCTGGTGAAGGCGTCTCGTTAATTGCTAAGACACTGGAAGATATCTCGAAAGGTATTGAGCCGGTAGTTCAGGCAAGTGAAGGAGTTTCCCAAGCGAAGAAGTTAAGTAAGGCTGAGGCGTTGATTGATTGGAACTTTTCTAATGAGGTGATTCACCGCAAGATCTCGGCTTTCTATCCAAACCCCATCGCATATACAAGTTTTAGGGGCGAATCATTAAAGATCACTCGCAGCAGAATTCCTCTGGATCTATCTTCGAATCTCGTACCTTCGGCGGGTGAATGGGTTATTGAGAGAGATCGAGTTCTCATTGGAACCGGTCAAAGTCCACTTGAGATTCTGCAGCTTATTCCGCAAGGTAAATCTGAGATGAGCGCTTCAGACTGGGCTCGCGGGGCAAGGATCAACCCAGGTGAGCGCTGTGGTTGAGGCTCGCAGAAACACATTTAAGAAGCCTAAGGCCGATCCTGTTCGACTACTTGTTTTCGATATTCTCACTGAAGTAAATCGAAGAGATGGATATTCAAATCTCCTCTTGCCTCGCGCACTCGATTCGTCTTCCTTTGATCAACGAGATAAGGCTTTCGCAACCGAATTACTTTATGGAACTTTGCGCATGCAGGGTCGCCATGACTATGTTCTCTCGCAAGTCAGTGATCGCCCTTGGAGTGAAGTTGATTCAGAAATTGTAGATGTCACCAGATTGGGCCTGCAGCAGATCTTTGAGATGAGAGTTCCGATGCACGCCGCTGTCTCAGAAACAGTTGAACTTGCTCGTAAGGTCTTGGGCGAATCGAAGGCCTCCTTCGTTAATGCTCTTCTTCGCAAAGTCAGCGCACGTCCGCTTGAAGAATGGCTCGCACCACTCGCTGAAATTGGTGATGAGGTACGCAGATTAGCAATCACGTATTCACATCCGGAATGGATAGTCAGCGCCTATTTTGATCTTCTCCGTGACTACGAAGAGGTTCGCTTGCTGCTAGAGGCGAATAACACACCGGCGAAACCAACATTCGTTGCGTGGCCAGGCAAGTCAGAGATCACCGAGTTTGCAGAGTGGGGCGCTTCTCCTACCGCATTTTCACCTTATGGATTTAGAGCAGATGTCACACCTTCGGCTCTTGAAGCGGTACGACACCGACGAGCTGGTGTGCAAGATGAAGGCTCACAACTTGTGGCGACAATCTTTGCCCAAGCATCTGCGGATAGGAGTTCTTGGTTAGATCTATGTGCGGGTCCGGGTGGAAAAGCGGCGCTACTCGCATCGATAGCAAGTCAAGGTGAGCATCGTTTTGTTGCCAATGAAATCTCTCAGGTGAGAGCAGATTTAGTTGGGCAAGTAGTTGGCAACAATGAAGTGTGGGTTGGCGATGCTCGTGAGATCGCGAGCAGAGGTGAGAGCTTTGATGCGATCCTGGCTGATGTCCCTTGTACAGGGATGGGAGCACTTAGACGGAGACCGGAAGTGCGTTGGAGGAGATCACTTTCTGACCTACGTGAGCTCGGTGTATTGCAACGCGAGATCAGCGATGCTGCGATTTCGATTCTGAATGTCGGTGGAATATTCGGCTATGCCACGTGCTCGCCTCATTTAGCTGAGACAAGTATTGCAGTTGCAGACATTCTCAAAAAACATCCAGAACTTGAGCAGATCGATATTCAACCATTTATGCCACAAGGAATTGTTGGGGGAGTCCGAGATAAGAGCATGGCTCTGTGGACGCAGCGACACAATACGGATGCAATGTATCTCGCTCTCTTTAGAAAAACCTCGTAAGGTAAAGTGGATACATGGGAATCCGAATAACACCAA
>JBILEX010000109.1:0-3714 GCA_044351895.1 Candidatus Planktophila sp. | reverse complement strand
GATTACGAAGGTAAAGATTTGCTTCTTATCGGTGTTCTTAAAGGTGCAATCATGGCGATGGCAGATCTGACTCGCGCGATGCAGCGTCATATCGAAATGGATTGGATGGCTGTCTCTTCTTACGGTTCAGGAACAGAATCAAGTGGCGTTGTTCGAATTCTTAAGGACCTTGATCGCGATATTACCGGTCGCAACATTTTGATCGTGGAAGATATTGTTGACTCGGGTTTAACTCTCTCTTGGCTTCGCGCCAATCTTGTCGCGCGTGGTGCTGGCACAGTTGAGATTCTGACAATCTTGCGCAAGCCAGAGGCTGCCAAAGTCGAGGTAGATGTTAAGTATGTTGGCTTTGATATTCCGAAGGATTTTGTCGTTGGCTATGGCTTAGATTTTGATGAGAAGTATCGCAACCTCAACTTCATCGGTGTGCTTGCAAAGCACATGTACGAATAAGCAGAAAATATGAAATCAGTGACTAAGAAGCAGACACCGAAAAAGAAACCTGCTGCAACTCCACAAGTTCCACAATCTCGATTTAAGCGCCTTATGCGTGGTCCACTTTTCTGGATTATCGTCGCGATTGTTGCCGTATCAGTCGTTGGTCAGGTTTCAGGTGCGGGCAATCGTTACGAACCAATCAAGACATCGCAAGCACTTGATGCAATAACAAAATCTGACGTCGAGTCTGCTGTGTTGGTTGATAACTCGCAGAAAATTCGCCTTGAACTTAAATCAGGCAAACTCATTAATGGTGCGGCAAAGGTAGAAGCGTCATATATTGCCCGCCAAGAGCCAACACTTGTCGATGCTTTGACTGGCAATCCACCTCCGAAGGGCTGGAGCGTTGACGTTGCTAAACAATCATTATTGGTGAGCTTCCTCTTCTCCTTCTTCCCATTCCTACTTATTGGCCTTCTCTTCTTCTTCCTCATGAGCCAGGCACAAGGTGGAAATAAGGTTTTCTCATTTGGAAAATCGAGAGCGAAACTGCAAAATAACGATGTTCCTCAGAACACCTTTGCAGATGTTGCAGGTGCTGATGAAGCAATCGCAGAGCTCGAAGAGATTAAAGATTTTCTTGCTAACCCCGCTAAGTACGCACTCCTAGGAGCAAAGATTCCTAAGGGAGTGCTTTTATATGGCCCTCCAGGAACAGGTAAGACCTTACTTGCACGCGCAGTAGCTGGTGAAGCAAAAGTTCCATTTTATTCAATCTCAGGTTCTGACTTTGTTGAAATGTTTGTCGGCGTAGGTGCTTCACGGGTACGCGATCTCTTTGCGCAAGCAAAATTACATGCACCAGCTATCGTCTTCGTTGATGAGATCGATGCAGTTGGTCGCCAGCGTGGAGCTGGTATGGGCGGCGGTCATGATGAGCGTGAACAAACACTCAACCAACTCCTTGTTGAGATGGATGGTTTTGAAGGCGATAGCCAAGTAATTCTTATTGCTGCAACAAACCGTCCCGATGTTCTAGATCCAGCACTTTTGCGCCCGGGTCGTTTTGATCGTCAGATTCCAGTCGATCGTCCAGATCTCAAGGGACGCGAAGATATTTTGAGAGTGCATGCAAAGAACAAACCGATATCAGACGATGTTGATCTCAAGAACTTTGCACGTCGCACTCCCGGATTTACTGGAGCCGATCTTGCAAATGTTCTCAACGAAGCGGCGCTGCTTACCGCACGTGAGGGCGAGAAAGTCATTACAGATCGCCACTTAGATGAAGCGATTGACCGAGTAATGGCTGGACCACAACGAAAGTCACGCCTGATGTCCGAAGAAGAGCGCCGCGTCACCGCCTATCACGAGGCAGGTCATGCACTCGTTGCTCGTGCACTTCCGCATACCGATCCTGTTCACAAAATTACAATCATGCCTCGCGGTCGCGCACTTGGTTACACAATGGTCTTGCCTGATGATGACAAGTACTCAACTACTCGTAATCAACTACTTGATCAGTTGGCATACTCACTTGGTGGTCGTGCAGCTGAAGAACTTATCTTCCATGATCCATCAACTGGTGCATCAAACGATATTGAGAAAGCAACCGCATTGGCTCGCGCAATGGTTACTCAATACGGAATGACCGAGGCAATCGGTGCGATCAAACTTGGAAGCGATAGCTCAGCACCATTTATGGGTCGCGACTATGGCCATCAACGTGACTACTCAGAAAATGTTGCCGCCGTTGTTGATGGCGAAGTTCGATCATTGATTGAAAATGCTCATCAAGAAGCCTTCGATATCTTGGTCGCTAATCGTTCAATTCTTGATCAGATGGTTCTTGAACTACTCGAGCGCGAGACGTTGAACAAAGAAGAGATTGAAGTGATCTTTGCAAAGGTAACGCCATGGCCACGCAGACCGGCATGGACAGGATCTATTCATCGCGTACCAAGTTCACAACCACCTGTAGCTATTCCAGAAAAGAAGGTTGTTGCAGAGGCTGCAGAAGAACCAAAGCGCGCTACTAGGAAGAAAAAGGCACCACCGAGTGAGTGATATTTCTCCAGTTTCATCTGGTCCTGATGATGGACGCGCTCTGCATCCATACGATCAAGCACGAGCTGAAGCCGCAGTACGCGAACTCCTTATTGCTATTGGAGAAGACCCAGATCGAGAAGGTCTGAAGGAGACACCGGCACGCGTTGCACGAGCCTACAAAGAGAACTTCGGTGGATTGTGGCAATCTCCAGAAGATGTTCTAACAACAACATTTGATATCGGGCATGAAGAGTTAGTGATTATTCGTGACATTGAAGTCTTTTCACAGTGCGAGCATCACCTCACACCTTTCCATGGTGTCGCCCACGTTGGTTACATTCCGCGCGGAAAAATTACTGGGCTATCTAAAGTCGCACGACTTGTTGATCTTTATGCAAAGCGTCCACAAGTTCAGGAGCGTTTAACTACTCAGATTGCTGATGCAATGGTGAAGATCTTGAATCCACTTGGTGTGATTGTCATCATTGATTGCGAACACTTATGCATGTCGATGCGCGGCGTTAAGAAATCACAGGCTCGGACAACGACGAGTGCTGTTCGTGGCGTTCTGCGTGATTCGACGACACGCGCAGAGGCCATTAGCCTGATCACGAATCGCTAGCGAGAGTTTTCCAATGTTAGTGATGGGAATTCTCAACGTCACACCAGATTCATTTTCAGATGGTGGAGAGTTTGAGTCTTTTGATTCTGCCGTAGCTCATGGCTTGGCAATGCTCGCCGAAGGTGCCGACATCATTGATATCGGCGGAGAATCCACACGTCCTGGTGCGGAGCGCATCACTGAGGAAGAAGAGTTAGCTCGCGTTATTCCAGTAATCGAAGAACTCTCAAAACATGGCGCAGTGATTTCAATCGACACAATGCGCTCAGGTGTAGCGCGTGCTGCTGTAGAAGCCGGTGCTACCTACATCAATGATGTCAGTGGTGGTCTAGCAGATTCGCAGATGCATCATGTCGTTGCAGATTTAGATTGCTACTACATTCTGATGCACTGGCGCGGACACTCAATCGATATGAATTCCAAGGCTATTTATAGCGATGTCGTGACAGAAGTTAAGACTGAGCTGATGGAACAAGTGAGTAAAGCAATGGCTGCAGGAATTGCAAAAGAGAATCTCATTCTTGATCCAGGTATTGGTTTTGCAAAAGAGAGTGACCACAACTGGGAGCTCATCCACCGAATCGCTGAAATTGTTGATCTGGGAT
>JBILEX010000160.1:0-3753 GCA_044351895.1 Candidatus Planktophila sp. | reverse complement strand
CCGTACTCGCTCACTAGCGTTGCAACATCTATACCTAATTCCTCGACCGCCTTGGTCTCTAACGCTTCAATTCGCATACGCTGCTCTGCACGAGCAATCTCATCACGATGGACACTCGATGTAAGTTGATCGAGTTCAAGAGTGAGTTCGCGACTACGCGCACGAACCGTAAGGGTTTCACCTTCACGATCGCTACGGGAACTCTCAAGTCGGGCACGTTCTGCGGAGGCTTTAGCGATTGAACGTTCAATGTGAATCAACGCTTCATATGCTGCTTCTGCAATCGCTTGAGAAATCAAGGCACCTCGTGCACGTGCGCCACGACGTGAAACTGCACGCTCTGATGCTTCACGTTCTGCTCTAGCACCATCTTCTAGCGCTTGTGCGCGTGCGGCGAGTGAATCCACTCTCTCTTCACTTGTTCGCACCGCTAGACGGGCCTCAACTTCTGTTGTGCGGGCGTGCGAAACTTTTTGGCGAAGTGTTTGAGCGAGTTGATGGTCTGGTTCAGCGATTTCACCGTGATGTTGTAATTGCTCAGTTGCAACCTTGACTTCATTCTCATCACGGGATTTCGCAGCGCTTGCCTCTGAAATTGCGACATTGAGGCGTTCAACTTCAGCACTTGCAGATTTCATGTTCTGACCCGAGACCGCCAACGCTTCTGTAATAGCTGCGATACGTGCATCTGATTCATTAAGTTGCGACAGGGCTACATCAAATGCGCCTTGCTTACTTTCTACATCATGTGCCGCTGTTGAAATTTCAAATGTGAGTCGGTTGCACTCGTGGTTGAGGCCTTCTAACTTAGTTGAGAGTTCCTCAATGAGTGCATTGATTTCAATCAGTGAAGATGAAGATTGTGATCCACCGCGCACGCGCTTGCTTGTGAGGACGTCGCCATCTCGAGTAACAACAGTTAATTGTGGGTGGCTACGCAAAATATCCTGGGCCGCACGGGCATCAGTTGCAACAACCGTCGTGGCAAGTAGGGACGTCAAAAGATCGTCAATCTCACTCGTATGAATATGTTGTAGAAGCGGAGTTAGTCCTTGTGGAACCGCGAGCGTAGTTGCGCTATTTCCATCATGAACCAGAACATCTGCTTGCCCTAGATTCTCACTACGCAACGTTGTAAGTGCACTCACCGCAGAGTTCAGATCGCGCACAACGATTGCATCGGCAAGTGAGCCAAGAGCTGAAGCTGTAGCTGCTTCCCAACCGGTATCAATGCGAATTAGGGATGCAATTGAACCCAGAATAGAAATTCCGCGAGAGTCACGGACGAGTGCAGCCCCACCATCTCGATTACCGGATGTAATGCGCATTGCTTCAAGCTTTGATTCAGTTGCATTCTTCTCGCGCTCAGTGCTGCGCTCAAGATCGATGAGATCTGAATGCTTCTTCTTTGCGGTATCTAATTCACGTTTTGCTTGCTCGAAGAGCGAATCCAAACCTTGTTCGCCAGCATCTGCGCCTGCAATCTCCATTTCAAGAGTGGAGTACTCGCGGGATGCGCTATCCACCCGTGCCTGCGCTTCATCGCGCGCCTTTGTAAGTCGGGAGATCTCTTCGGCTATCGCATCAAGGCGTGCAGCGAGAGATTTAATGTGGCCCTCTTGTCGCGCAGTTCCTTCGCGCTGATCTGCAATTGCTCGCAGGGCTGCTGCAATTTTATCTTCTTCGCTCTTTAGCCCAGCTTCTGCATTTGTTAACTCTTGTGTCGATTGAATGAGGTGAGCACGTGCAGTCTCAACACTTGCGCGGAGCGCGTTTTCCTCTGTGCGCAATATGGCTGCTTCACGTTCGAGTGCTTCTGGATCTCGACCTGCACTTCGAGCCTCTTCTGCCTCTTCCGCCAAGAATCGTGAGCGTTCTTGGGCAAGTGATTGTGTGCCACGGAATTTCTCGCGGAGTGCAGATAATGAGTAGAAATTCTCCTGCGCCTGAATGAGTAGCGGACTTTCAAAGGCAGATTGCGCATCGAGTGCCTCTTCGCGACGGCGAGCAATTTCGAGTTCTGCTTCAACTTCAGACCTGCGAGCGCGCAGCGCCGTTTCATCTGCAACTTCAGCATCGAGCGTCTTTGATAAGTTAACAAAGTCATCAGCCAATAGTCGTAACTTGGCATCACGAAGATCGGCCTGAATTGTTGCTGCCTTCTTCGCTACCTCAGCCTGCTTGCCTAATGGGCGGAGTTGGCGGCGAAGTTCAACGGTGAGATCTTGAACGCGAGCAAGGTTTGCCTGCATCGAGTCGAGTTTGCGCAGCGCCTTCTCTTTACGCTTACGGTGCTTAAGTACTCCAGCTGCCTCTTCAATAAATCCACGACGCTCCTCAGGGGTAGCCATCAAGATTGCATCAAGCTGACCTTGTCCAACAATTACATGCATTTCGCGCCCGATACCGGAATCGCTTAACAGTTCTTGAATGTCTAGAAGACGTGACGCTTCGCCATTGATTTGGTATTCGCTCTGACCGTTACGGAAAAGTATGCGCGAGATAGTTACTTCGCTAAATTCAATCGGCAGCGCACCATCTGAGTTGTCGATAGTCAGAGACACTTCTGCACGACCAAGTGGGGCGCGCCCAGAGGTTCCGGCAAAAATTACATCTTCCATCTTTCCGCCGCGCAGAGACTTTGCACCCTGTTCGCCCATAACCCATGTAAGGGCATCGACAACGTTAGATTTTCCAGAGCCGTTAGGTCCAACCACACAGGTGATACCCGGTTCGAGGTGAAGAGTCGTCGCCGAGGCAAAGGACTTAAAGCCCTTGAGGGTCATACTCTTCAAATACACGTGGGTAAACCTATCGGTTTATGCGCTCAATTTTTCGTAGGCACTACGGGCCGCGGCCTGCTCGGCTTCGCGCTTACTTTTGCCTTCTCCTTGCGCAATTTCGACTCCCCCGACTACAGCGGTGGCAGTGAAGGATTTATCGTGGTCCGGACCACTTTCAGCAACTACATACTCGAGTGTTCCCTTTCCTAGGGATGCAACAAGCTCTTGCAGGGCAGTCTTTCCATCAAGACCGGCACCCTTTGCCATCGCTTCTTCGAGGGTAGATTTAATAAGTCGTTGAATCACAGTCGATGCTGTCGCAAAACCGCAATCAATATAGATAGCACCGATCAGCGCCTCAAGCGCATCTCCCAATAAAGAATTTTTATCGCGACCATTGGTGACTTCTTCGCCTTTTCCAAGGCGTATGTATTTACCCAGCTCGAGGGTGCGAGCGATATCTGCCAGCGCTCGCATATTTACTATTCCAGAACGCAGCGGAGAGAGACGGCTTTCATCTAAATCTGGATAACGAAGGTAAAGCTCCTCGGTGACAACAAGTCCAAGTACTGAATCTCCTAGAAACTCTAAGCGCTCATTCGTTAGCGATGAACCATTTTCATACGCAAAAGATCGGTGAGTTAACGCTAACTCTAGGAGTTGCGGATCAACCTCAACGCCGAGAGCCTTCGTGAGATCAGAGAACAGAACAAGCCTTCGATCAGATGTCTATAACTTGGCGGCGGTTATATGTACCGCATGTTGGACATGCTGTGTGTTGCAACTTTGGCTGCTGGCACTGTGGGCAAT
Organism: Candidatus Planktophila sp.; assembly: GCA_044351895.1. Taxonomy (GTDB): domain Bacteria; phylum Actinomycetota; class Actinomycetes; order Nanopelagicales; family Nanopelagicaceae; genus Planktophila. The sequence goes on along the minus strand of JBILEX010000160.1, from coordinate 160 downwards.
TTGCAAGTGCTGCGGCAGTTGTCTTCCACATGCTTCGACGTGAACGTGTCTTCGAACGAGACATCTTTCGCTTTGGTACTGGCATGAGGTAAACCGTCCTTCTTTTAAAAAATATGTAATCGATCAGGGTGTCGATCTGGGTAATGTATGGGAGAAGTAT
>JBILEX010000010.1:0-13032 GCA_044351895.1 Candidatus Planktophila sp. | reverse complement strand
CAAATGCTTCAAGCCTTCCACAGATTGGCGCATTCCTAAATAACAATGCAGGCGGCGCTAACTACTGGGATTCAGCTCCAGCGTACTGGACAGCTGTTCTCGTAGATGGAAAGGATCCAGTAACTGAGGGCAACAAGCTCGCAGCTATCTGGCGTGCAAATACATCTGCAGGAAAGGCTGATCTCTAAAGAGAATCAGTAAGTTATAAACTAATGCGGGCGAAGCAATTCGCCCGCATTAGTTCTTATTGCACCGAGAGGTAACATCGCATAATGACTTCATTCTTTACCGGCAAGGTTTCCTTTGCCATAAAGCTCGTAGTCGTTCTGCTTCTCTCTTCAGTTCTCGTTACCCTGACACAAAGTGCATTTGCACAGAAGGAATATTTCATCGCAGGCTTCCTTGCGATCACTATTCTTTTATTGGTTTTGACTTACCTAACGAAAATTTCAATACCGCTTAAATTCTTCTTACCCGGCATTCTCTTGCTGGTTGCGTTTGTGCTCTCGCCAATTCTTTACACAGTGACGATGTCGAGCTATAACTACAAGACCGGCAACATCGTCTCCAAAGGCGAAGCGATTGAGCAGATCCAAAATCGCGGCTTTGAATCCGATGCCGATGGAACTTCATTTGATATCAAGATCGGTCGCTACCAGACGCAGGAAGCCATTTTGGTCTCAGATTCGGTCAATGGCGCATATTTCATCTCAACGGAAAATGATCGTATTCCACTTATTGCCGCAGATTTAACAATCAATGAGTACGGGGTAGCAGAGAGTGCACCAAACTTTGAGACGCTCTCAGATGCAGATATGGCAAGTGCTGATCAGGTTTATTCACTAAAGCGCTTTAAGTACCAGGATGATTTCTTTATCGCTCTCGAAGGTTTTGAAGTCGGCATAGTTTCCAGGCAAGTACTTGCCTTTGATGAAGCGAACGATCAATTTAAAAACATTATCTCCGGCGAGATTTACACCGATAATGGTCGCGGAAACTTTGCGATTGAAGGCAGCCCAGATCAATACCTCGAGCCAGGCTGGCGTGCTCCAATCTGGTTTGAAAACTATACAAAACTATTCACCGAAGAACGGCTCCGTGCCCCTCTCATCAGCGTCTTCATCTGGACCATTACTTTTGCAACCCTGTCAGTGCTCACTACATTCGCACTTGGTCTGTTGCTTGCCTTAGCTCTCAATAAACCAATTCGTGGACGCCGCATTTATCGCTCAATCTTGATCTTGCCGTATGCAATGCCGAGCATCATGTCGATCTTGATCTGGGGTGGAATGTTTAACACCGAATTCGGTGCGATTAACAACTTATTAGGTACGGATATTGCGTGGTTCCAGAGTCCGACCTTTGCCAAATTTGCAATCATCTTAGTTAACTTGTGGCTGGGCTTCCCATACTTCTATCTCATCTCAAGCGGTGCGCTCCAAGCGATCCCATCAGAGCTTGTAGAAGCAGCATCTATCGATGGTGCAAATCCACGACAGATCTTTAGACAAATTACATTACCTCTACTTCTTCAGATTCTCTCACCACTACTAATTGCATCTTTTGCATTTAACTTTAACAACTTCAACTTGATCTATCTCCTTACCGGCGGTGGACCACGTGCAGAGCTCGATGGTGAGTTAGCTGGTGCTACAGATATTTTGATCAGCTTTACCTACAAGATCGCCTTTGGATCTTCAGTTCAAGATCTTGGTTTAGCGAGTGCTATCTCGCTCGTGATATTTGTGCTCGTTGCATCTATCTCTATGTATGGTATTCGTAAATCAAAGGTATTGGAGAGCTTCCAGTGAGTGTCTGGCTTCGCACTAATGCATGGCGTCACGCAGTTATTATCTCCGTATGCCTCTTCTCGCTCTTTCCACTTTATCTAGTAGTCATATCTTCCTTTAACTCAACTGGAAGTTTGCGTCTAGATTCATTTGTTCCGCGTGAAATATCTTTTGCAAACTACGAACTGCTCTTTACCGATCCGACCATTCCATACATGATTTGGGTGAAGAACTCACTCATTATTGCTGGAGCAACGGCGGTGCTTTCAGTCACGATTGGTTCAGCGTCAGCATTCGCATTTAGTCGCCTTAACTTTAAGGGTCGTAAGGCTGGAATTCAGATGCTGCTCTTAGTGCAGATGTTTCCAGCGATTCTTGCGATCTCTGCGGTCTACGTCATCATGGAGCGTGTCTACACATTTGCACCAAGTCTTGGACTTGGAACACAAGCGGGACTTCTATTGATCTACCTAGGTGGCGCTATGGGTGTGAATATCTGGCTCCTCAAAGGTTTTGTTGATTCAATTCCAAAGGAACTTGATGAAGCAGCAAAGATCGATGGAGCATCTGCTGTTCAAACATATTGGTTGATCTTTATGCCACTTGCCGCGCCAGTGTTGGCAGTTGTTGCACTCTTGAGTTTTATCGGTACTTTCAATGAGTTCATCCTTGCGCGACTCTTCCTCGTCGACATGGAATCTCGTACTGTGGCAGTTGGTCTGCAGCAATTTATCGGTGGCCAGTACTCTGAAAACTGGGGTCCATTTGCGGCTGGTTCGATCATCGCATCTGTTCCAATTGTGATCATCTTCCTTAGCCTTCAGAAGTACATTGTTAACGGCCTCACCGCCGGATCTGTAAAAGGCTAATGCTTAAGAAGTTCATTGCAGGAATTGCACTCTGTGCACTTGTGATTCCATACTCTGCAACAGCGCAAGAAGTTGTTAAGCCTCAAGTCGGACTCTCCAAAGATGTTATCTACTTTGTATTTCCTGATCGTTACCGCAATGGCGATGCATCTAATGATTTAGCAGGCGGAAAGACTTCTGACCCAACTTTCGGGTATGACCCAACTAGTACTGCTCACTTTCATGGAGGCGATCTGAAAGGTCTCACAGGAACCTGCCAGCCTGGTGATGATGGTCTAGCGCGTATAAAAGCCCTTGGATTTACTGCAGTCTGGATGACGCCACTAGTTACTCAAGTCGATGCAACGGGTGGCGGAGCTGGCTACCACGGCTATTGGGGCAAGGACTTTCTCAACGTGGATCCACATCTTGGAACCAATGAAGATCTCTTGGCCTTATCGGCATGCGCGAAGAAGCTCGGACTCAAACTCATTCTTGATGTTGTCACTAACCACACCGGAGACGTCATTCAATATGCGGATCGGACAGCTTTCATTCCAGAAGATCAAAAGAATGCAAAGAATCCTGCTTGGTTGAACAAGTTAGATAATTACCACAACGTGGGAAGCGTTGATCGTTGTTGGGGAGTTGGACGGTGTGACCAGATTGGTGACTTCTACAGCCTTGATGACCTGGCCACTGAAAAACCTGAGGTGTATCAAGGTTGGGTCAACGTCTATTCCGAGTGGATTAAGAAGTACGGTTTCGAAGGTTTCCGAGTTGATACGGCCCGCCACGTAGATAACGACTTCTTTAAGAATTGGTCGCCGGGTATTGATAGCGCAGCAAAAAGTGTTGGAATCAATAACTTCACAATCTTTGGTGAAGTTTATGATGTTAATCCGATGAACCTTGTTGCTTTTGTGCGCGAGCGAAAAATTCAAACCGTTTTAGATTTTGCATTCCAGCGAACAGCGACACAGTTTGTCGCCGGCTATTCAGATGCCTCAGTCCTTGCCACGCTCTTCGATATTGACGACCAATACACAACCGCAACTTCGACTGCTTCTAACCTTGTTACCTTCTTGGGGAATCACGATATGGGTCGCGTGGGTTTCCTTATTCCAGCGGCCCAGTTGCAGGCGAAAAATGATCTTTTAGCCCGAACCAAATTAGCGCACGCACTGATGTACTTCTCACGCGGAATTCCAAGCGTCTACTATGGTGACGAAGTCGGAATGACTGGCTCAGGAAATGGTGGCGATCAAAGAGCTCGCCAAGATATGTTTGAAACAAAGATAAGTGCTTGGAAGAGCGAAGCGCGAATTGGATCAGAGCCGATAGGAGATGGAAACTCCTTTACCAATGCAGCTAGCCATCCGTTAGCTCTCTATATGGGCGAATTAGCCAAGCTGCGCGCTTCATATCCAGCCCTTGCCAATGGTCAGATGCAGGTTCGCTCTGCCAAAGCAAGCACTCTTGTGCTTTCAAAGTGGGATCCAGTTGAGAAGATCGAATATCTCGTTGCTTTCAATAACAGTAAGCAACCATCTAAAGTCACCGTGAATACATCGAGTACTGCCAAGTGGAAATCACTATTTGGCACATCAACTTTTTCAAATAAAGGTGCAGCAGTAACCCTTACTGTCCCAGCTTTCGATGCCGTTGTACTTCAGTCCTCTGCTGTAATGGCTCCAGCCAAGATCACTGCATCAGCGCTGAAAACTCGGATGGATTTTCTCACCGGGATGCTTGAAGTCTCCGCTCCACTAAAGAGTTCGGGTTTAAGTCGTGTTGAGTTCTCTGTAAAGGCAGAAGGTGCCACGAAGTGGGTCAACGCTGGAACAGACTTCAATAGTCCATATCGCGTTTATCTCTCAGCAACTGATTACAAGTACGGCAGTAAAGTTTCGATTAGAGCAACCGCATTCAATATCAAGGGAGAGAAAGTTGTCTTCAAACAAATTGAAGCCGTCAACAAGTAGCCAGCTTGCCCACTTGCCTCATCACGATGGTAGCGAGATCTACGTCAGCGATAGCGCTCCAAAAATTGGCAAGAAAGTTAAATTACGAGTTCGTGTACCAAACACATATGAATTTGCTAAAGCATTTATCAGAATCTATGAGGATGGCGAACCGCGCTCGTATGAACTTACGCTTGAAAAACGTGGCACGGTTGAGAGTTGGTGGAAGGTCAAGGTTGAGATCGTAAATCTCAAGACTTCATACCGTTTCGTCTTTATCTCTGAGAGTAAATACGAGTGGCTCAATGCCCGTGGCGTGAGCGATCATGATGTGCATACCAACGATGACTTCAAAATTGTTGCACTCCCTGAATACCCCTCATGGATTCGCTCATCTGTTTTTTATCAGATATTTCCTGATCGATTTGCAAAGTCAGATATCAAGAAAGAGATCCCGGATTGGGCTCACCCACGTGATTGGGAAGATGCCCCGCGGGGACGAGATACGACTACTGGAGTTGAGTTTTTTGGAGGGGATCTCAAAGGTGTTGAGGAGCATCTAGATCATTTAAAAACCCTCGGTATTAACGGTATCTACTTCACACCATTCTTTCCCGCGCGTTCAAATCATCGCTATGACGCATCAAGTTTTGATCATGCCGATCCACTACTCGGTGGAAACGAAGCTCTTTTCTCGCTAGTTAAAGCAGCGCGTAAATCAAAGATTGCCGTCATGGGAGATCTGACATCTAATCACTGCGGTGCGGGACACCCATGGCTTGCAAAGGCAAAGAAAGATAAGAACTCCAAAGAGCGCGGATATTTCTACTGGGATAGATCGGTTAAGCACGGATACGTGGGTTGGTGGGGCCATGCTTCCCTTCCTAAGTTGAACTTCAACTCAAAAGCGCTCCGCAAAGAGATGTATGAAGGAAAGAATTCGATTGTACGGAAGTGGCTATCACCAAAGTTTGGCATGGCTGGTTGGCGTATAGATGTTGGAAATATGACGGGAAGACTCGGCAAGGATGATCTTCACGACGAAGTTATGCACGGAATTCGTAAGGCAATGGATGAGACAAATCCAAAGGCATGGCTTGTCGCAGAGAACGGTGATTTCTATGCTTCGGACCTTGACGGTCTTGGCTGGCACGGCGCGATGAATTACCAGGGCTTTATGCGTCCACTGTGGAACTGGATTAACCAAAACTCTGAAATTGGTGGAGGATTCCAAGGACTTCCATTTGCGATGCCGCGAATTACAGGATCGCAAATGGTTGAAAGTATGAAGTCATTTACAGCTTCGATTCCATGGCGTTCACTTGTTTCCAGCATGGTTCTGCTTGATTCACATGACACTGCGCGCATGCGCACCGTTGTTAATGGTGATAGCAATCGTCACTTAAGCGCCATGGCACTTCTACTTACTTATCCAGGTGTGCCATCGATTTATGCCGGTGATGAAATTGGACTTGAAGGTGCCTGGGGTGAAGATGGTCGCCGTCCGATGCCGTGGGGCAAAAAAGAGGTGTGGGATAACGATTTCTTCGCCTCCGTCAGCAGCCTCGTCGCTATCCGCAAGAGCAGACAGGGACTTGCAGAAGGTGGGCTACGTTGGCTGGCCGTTGAGGATGATTACATTCTCTTCATCCGTGAATCAAAACGCGAGAAAGTACTTGTCTTTATCTCTCGAACAGGCGTTAAGACTTCCATTGATCTCTCACCATTTGGTCTAACCATTGAGCGCACATTATTCGGCGCACAAGCAACGGGAAAGAGAATTTCAATCTCGAGCAATAAAGCAACTCAAGGTATCTGGATTGTTAAATAAATACTTTCTTTAACCAGAAAGATATTGGCTCGTCGATGTAAGAAGCCCATGCTTTTTCGTTATGTCCGGTTCGGACATGTACGCGACTGAGCATGTCGGCACCTTGGCGATAGCCTTTCTTTAACATCAATTCATCGGCCCGCTTTTGAAACGGCCCGTATGCCGCATCTAAACTTTTGGTGCCATGGCTCATATAAATTGAATGTTTACCCGGTGCTGGAAGGTTTCCAATCAGTGCATCCACAAGTGGATCTCCACCGAGAGGCCAATGTGTTGATAGTGAGAGAGCTGTGTGAAAAACATCTGAATATTCTGCAATTGCATTCAGAGTACAGAGACCTCCCATGCTTGAACCAATCATGGCTGTGTTTTCAGCAGTCATTTCAATTTCTAGCGCTTGGGTGAGCTGGGGAACAATTTTTGAAAAAATCTCATCTAAATACTGATCACCATAAAGGTCTTCAACAGTTACTGGAATAACATCACTTGTGATTACCTTTACTCCACCGCGGAAGACTTTTTCGGGTGCAAGTTCCTTAAGTCGCGCATATGGTTTCTCTTTGCTATTTCCATTCCATATGGCGATCACTGCTGGGGGAGTTAGTCCAAGTTCGGCACTTACGCGATTAACGGATTGACCCATCTCCCAAGTTTTTCTGCGATGGGTACTCGTATTGCCATCAAAGACGTTCTGTCCGTCATGGGCAATCAGGAGCGTATCTGTAGGTGTTTTTGGAGCCCAGTAGTCGACGATGCGATCACCAATACTGATGCGCGAGACTTCACCTGGGATACCGCGTACTTGGAACTGCTTAATCGCCTTCATAGTGCTTAAATCATGCCATGACATCGCCAAAGCGGAGCATCATCTGGTTTCGACGCGACCTCAGAATTGGCGATCATCCTGCACTTAATGCAGCGATTGAATCAAGCGATGAAGTTGTACCCGTCTTCATCTTAGATAAATCTCAGATCGATGAAGCTGGTGCAAAGCTACTTGCATATATGGGCCAATCCTTGCGTGCGCTTGATGAGTCACTTGGTAATCGTCTTCACATTATTGAAGGTGATCAGGTTGAAGTTCTTAGCGACCTGATGAAGCTTTATAGCGTAACCGAAGTACACATCTCAGATGAGTACGAACGCTATGGTGCCGCTCGTGATGCACGCGTTGAAGCAGCCGGAATTAAACTTGTCCGCACCGGAAGTCCATACGCTGTGGCTCCGGGTCGAGTACGTAAACCAAGTGATGACACTCCTTACCGCGTCTATACACCGTTCTATCGTGCATGGTGCGTTCATGGTTGGCGATCACCGGCAAAGACTCCACAGAAAATTAGCGCACCAGTTCCACCTGATAAGTACCGTGCATTTCCCGATTTCCCGATGCCGGGAGGTGTTGAGATAATCGGGGCTGGCGAAGCTGCAGCGTTGAAGAGATTTAAAGAGTTCTCCAAAAAGGCACTCGACAGTTACGACGAAGCTCGAAACATGGCAGGCATCGATGGAACATCAAAGATGAGTACCTATCTGAAATTTGGTGAGATTCATCCGCGTACTCTGCTTGCAGGGCTAGGCGATAGCAAAGCGCACGATACCTTTAGAAAAGAGATTGCCTGGCGCGAGTTTTACGCAGATGTTCTATATAACAACCCACATACAGATACTGATTACTACGCACCCCAATTTAAGGCTATGCGCTATGACAAGCCAGGCAAGCAATTTAAGGCGTGGTGTGAAGGGAAAACTGGTTATCCGTTTGTAGATGCTGCGATGCGCCAATTACTCCACGAGGGTTGGATGCATAACCGAACTCGCATGGTTGTTGCATCATTTCTTGTAAAAGATCTGCATCTTGAATGGCAGCTAGGTGAACGTTTCTTTGCCGAACACCTTGTGGACTACGACGTTGCATCAAATGCACATGGATGGCAGTGGACTGCTGGTACCGGTACCGATGCCTCACCGTATTACCGAGTCTTTAATCCCATTGAACAAGGCAGACGATTTGATGAAGAAGGAACCTATATTCGAAAGTATGTTCCGGAGTTAGCCCACCTCTCAGCAGCTGAAATTCATGAACCGTGGCTTTATCTTGACGGCTACTCACATGGATACCCTGAACGAATTGTTGATCACGCACTCGAACGTCTTGAATCGCTAGCTCGCTTACAAGAGATCAAGGCAGATAAGCCCGAGAAACCAACTAAGAACTAATCGATCTCTTCACGCGATACATCGCGGCATCAGCCTTAGCCAATAAATCACCCCCTTCGCTGTTATCAACATGTCCGATACTCACACCCACTGAAATCTTCTCGCCATCAATTAAAAATGGATAACTCACACATGCCTGTAGCGCTTGTGCAATCTCTTGAGTAGCAATCTTTGTGCCAGCTAGCAAAATCCCAAATTCGTCACCGCCTAGTCGGGCCAGTAGCGCACCGTCAGGGAGAACTCGAGCAAACCTTGCTGCCACTTGAACGAGGACTTGATCACCAGCTCTGTGACCAGACCGATCATTGACCTGCTTAAAACCATTGAGATCAAGCAACATCAGAGCACCTTCAACTTCTGAAAAATCACTGAGTGCCGCTATAAGTTTGCGACGATTTGGCAACCCCGTTAATTCATCTGTACGTGCCAAAGTCTTTTCATCGCTAAGAGAACTTGCTTGTCGAAGGCTGACAGTCATTCGGATAAAGGCTAGAAACAAACTGGCGATGGCAGGAAAGACTATGTAGGAGGGGAATATGCCTGGGCGTAAGGCCATCATTGCAAGCAATGAGGGGCTGATGAATATCGAGAGAGCGATAAATGCAGGATGGATCGGAATGAATTCTCGCGCAATTGATGGAGAGAACCAAAGAGATTGAGCAATAACAATAATTCCGAGAACCCATCCATTATCAAAAGCGGTCCCAAACTGATAACTTCCCTGAAGGCTCTTCCAAAGAAAGAGGTAATCGAAGAGGAGGTAAACAGTAAATCCAAAAACGAGAACCAGAAATCTGCGATTGATAACTTGTGTAATCGAAGCAATTGCCAAAGTGATAAGAAGAACTAAGTCACAGATCGGATAGAAAAGTTCGAAGAAACTCTGTCCGCTTCCAACTGAGATAACTTGAGAAAAGATTAGAGCTGTTGCAATCGAACTCAATCCTAGGCCGAAGATCGCGGCATCAAGCATTTCAGTGACAGAAAGTGACTTTCTACGATTGAGAATTCTTGGAATAGCCAAGAGTATGAACGGGTAGAAGAGTGTGTATGAGATGTTAGCCAGATACTCGGTCGATGGTGGAAGTGTATAAAAATTGCTAAAACTAGAGAGCAGCGAGCCACCTGCCCAACTTGCAATTGCGCATACTAAAAAGGCGACCGCCAACGGATCGTTGTGGCCTGGTGAGTTAAAGAGTGCAATGCATGCCACAAGGGCAATGAGGTTGTAGCCGATAAGGTCTATCCAGATCTGAGGACCATTAATTGAGAGCCGCAGCCCGAGGTGTATGAGAAAAATTCCTAATGCGCTCCACCGGATGATCGGGTAAGTTCGCACCTAAAGAAGTCTTGTAGCCAAAACAGAGATGATGAATAGGGGAAGCCTGAGATGGACGATCAGCGCCAAATCACACGCCGAGGTGCTCTTTGTGCTCTCTCACTAATTGGCGTTGGTGTCTTCGCTAGACCAGAGAGTGCCGTTGCTGCAACCGGTGTGAAAGTTCTTGCTAATGGAAAAGTTCAGGTGAATCTCAAAGCTAATCCTGTGCTGAAGAAAGTCGGTGGCGTAGTTCGCATCGATGATGTGAAAGGTAAATCAATCGCTCTTGTTCGCACATCTGCAAGGGCCTACACCGCAGTTAACTTGCTCTGCACTCATCTAGGCGGCCAGCTTTTCCAAACTGGAAATCAATGGCAATGCGACGAGCATGGAGCTACCTTTACCTTGGCTGGTAAAAATCTTGTTGGACCTGCAACAACAGTACTGAAACAGCTGCCCGTTAAGGCAACTGCTTCAGTGGTAACTATTGGTTAACTAGCCGCAGATTATTTCTGCTTATAAACCCTTTGTGCAAAGCAAGGTCGCATTGCCTCGCGCATCTTCAGCTGCTGTCCTTAGCTGCTGTGGTGCAGTTGAGAGCAATTTTCTCTCTTTATCAAGATCACGTACTTGATTACTGAGCTTTAACTTTGAATTTGTGAGTTTGATAATCGCATCTGCCAATTGTCTAACCTCGATCGATAGCTTGCCCTTGAGTGTTAGATCAGTCGTTGCGTTCATTGTGTTTTGTGCTTGAGTAATTGCAAGCTTAGCGTTATCGAGCGCAGTAGTTGTTGTTGTAAGAATGGCACTTATTGACTCATAACGTGAATTGAGAAGTTTAATCTCTTCAGTCGAACCACTCAATGTTGCTTGAGCCTTTACCGCATCCTGAAATTGCTTTATCGAATCTAAGCACTCTACGGATAACCAGGTTAATTTCGAGTTTTTCACCAACGTATTCTTAGCGCAACGATACGTAAAACCACTTACTTTCTTAGTGGTACCTGCCTTCGTGCAAGGAACACCGTTACTTATCTTTGTAGCGGCGCTAGCAGGAGCAACGCTCAGTGCTGGAAAGACTAGTAGTGCCGCAATTAACGCAGCGAGAACCTTGCGAAACATGAAATACCTCCATAGATAATGTGGTGATTCTATCTAAGGTAGAGGCAAAATCAGTGAAAATCCTGTGAAAGTCAGCGTTGGCGTTTACGAAGATTCATCCCGATTTTACGAACGAATCGACGTGGAGTGCTGGAGATAACTCCGACCAAAAGTTTATATTGCCAACCTGGGACGCTCACGGCTTTACCTGACTGTGCATCTGACCATGAATCTGCAACTAACTGGTCAGAGTCAAGCCACATGAAATCCGGTAAGCCTTTCATCTTCATACGTCCGCGCTGATGAAATTCAGTACGAGTAAAGCCTGGACAGAGAGCGCTGATCTTCACATCAGTTCCAAGGAGCTCTGTATGTAATGATTCCGAGAGAACAGTTAGGTAGGACTTTGAGGCGCTATATGTACCTCCGGCAATAAAACTAGCAACGGAAGAAACATTGATAATTGTGCCGCTATTACGCGCCTTCATCTTCGGCAAGATCACATGCATCAACCGCATCGGTGTGCGAACAAGTACATCAAGGAGATCTTGTTCTGCGTTCAGATCGCTGGCGGTAAATGCCTTATTGATTCCAAAGCCAGCATTATTGATAAGTACTTCGATTTCAAACTCTTCGATGTACTGCTCAACCGCTGCACAACCTGCGACCGTTGCAAGATCAGCTGGAAGAACAAAGGTTTGCACCCCGTACTTCTCGCGCAGACCGGCAGCTCTTTCGTGAAGTCGGGCCTCGTCACGGGCAACAAGAGCGATGTTAAAACCCTTGGATGCAAGTAAACGCGTAAAGCTTTCGCCAATACCTGCAGTTGCTCCCGTAACAAGTGCCCACTTCGCCATTGTTAAGCCTCTATTCCAGTCGTATCTTCTTCTCTGATGTGCCAACTGCTTCCGTAGGTCGCAAGAAGTTCTAGGAATGGCTTTGGATCAAACCATTCTGGACCATTGACGCCTTCTGGCTTCCAGATTCCCTTATGTATAAGTTCTAGCGCCATCACTGGATTTATTGCGGTCTGCCACACGACTGCTTGGTCACCGTAATTTTCCATAGACCATGCATTATCAACAACGTTATAGATATAGACAGCCTTTGGCTTGCCGTTCTTATCCAATCCCTTTACTAGCGTGCCCGCGCAAGTCTTACCTCGCATGCGTGCACCAAGTGTTGCAGGATCAGGAAGAGCTGCTGCAAGTAGATCGCGAGGCGAAACTTGAACACCCTGTACGTTGATTGAATCTTTACTATCCATGCCGAGCATATGAATTGTCTTTAGCGTTGAGATGAATTCAGATCCAAGTCCATACTTGAAGCGAACTTTCTTAGCATCTACCTTCTGAGGAATAAGAACTACTTCTTCGTGCTCGACATTCACGCACTCAACAGGTCCGATTCCTTCAGGGAAATCAAATACCTCAAGTTCGCTAAATGGTTCAGTGGTGTACCAACCGCGACCGTCTTCCCAAACCAATGGTGGGTTCAAGCACTCTTCAATTGTTGTCCAAATTGAAAATGATGGAGCAAAGTCAGCTCCTTCGACAGTTAAGTTAGAACCATCGAAGACGGTCACCTCATCAAGACGTGAAAAGAGCTCATCGGAGGCATAGCGAGCAAAAATATCGCTCATGCCAGGTTCGATTCCCATACCTACAACTGCATAGATGCCACGTTCAGCCCAGTTCCAGTCACGTGCAAATTGCTCGTCGCCTAGCTTTACACCGGTCTCAGAGTTTGGGTAGTGAGGATGTGGGCGAGAGAGTGACATCGCCATATCCATGTAATTTGTATTTTCGATTTCACAAGCCAAGAAGATTGGCATTACAAATCGTGGGTCAACTGCGTTAATGACAATATCTGGTTTTGCTTTGCGAATGAGAGCGCGTATGTCCTCAAGTTCTGCAGCATTCACCTCCGCCGCGGAGAATCGTGAATCTTTTACCTT
>JBILEX010000108.1:0-3780 GCA_044351895.1 Candidatus Planktophila sp. | reverse complement strand
CATTCTGAAGATGAACTTCGTGCTGTTAGTGAGTGGTCACGTAGAAATAAAGCCGTGGTGATTTCAGACGAGTGTTATTTCGAATTTGGCGATGGCCTTACTCCAACATCAATATTTGCTTACAGCGACGGCGATAATTCGAACCTGCTAGCAGTTCACTCACTTTCAAAGCGTTCTTCTTTAGCGGGATATCGAGCCGCCTTTATGGTGGGCGATCCTGTACTCATCTCTGCAATTCGGGAGATCAGAAAACACGCTGGCATGATGGTTGCTCTCCCAGTTCAAAAAGCAATGACTACAGCACTTGGAGATGATGAGCATGTTGTGGCTGCCCGTGCAAGATATAACTCTCGTCGCGCCACACTCAAGCCAGCTTTAGAGGCTGCAGGATTTCGAATTGATGAAAGCGTTGCAGGTCTCTACATCTGGTGCACACGCAATGAAGATGCATGGAAGTCAGTTGATTGGCTGGCAGAAATCGGAATACTTGCTACGCCTGGTTCTTTTTACGGCCCTGATGGCAACCACCATATTCGTATTGCGATGACGGCCACAGATAGCGCGATCAAGGATGCGGCAGCGCGCATTAAGTCAGCGATTGGTGGATAAGACGATGACAGTTGGAATTTTGCTCGTCGGTGGCAGAGGAACTCGCTTAGCACCCATCACATCGGAGATTCCAAAACCGATGTTGCCAGTTGCTTGCAAACCCGTCACTGAACATCAAATCCTTGCCGCACAACGTGCTGGAATTACAACCTTAGTTCTTGCAACATCGTATCTCTCAGAAGTCTTCATTCCTTACTTCGGAGACGGAAGCAAGTGGGGGATAGATCTTCGTTATGCGGTTGAGAAAGAACCTCTAGGTACAGGTGGAGCAATTGCTCATGCCTCAACCTACCTAGACGAAGGATCTTCTGAAGACGCAGTAGTGATTTTTAATGGTGATGTCCTGAGTGAACACAATCTTGCCTCCCAGATTGATTTTCACAAGCAAGTAAATGCGGATGTAACGCTTCACCTGATTCAGGTTGAAGATGCTCGCGCTTTTGGTTGTGTTCCAACCACAGCAGATGGACAGGTCGAAGCATTTCTTGAGAAGATGGATAATCCAATAACAAATTGGATTAATGCCGGATGTTATGTTTTTAGCCGCGGCGTTATTGATTCGATCCCACAAAACACTGTCGTATCTGTTGAGCGCGAAACGTTTCCAGGTTTAATTGCAGATCACCGTCGAGTCTTTGGATATAAGGAAGCCGCATATTGGCTTGATATCGGAAATCCAAAGGCGCTCTTTAAGGGATCACAAGATTTAGTGGGAGCAAGCTCTCTAGTTTCACTATCTGCCACTGTCGACTCGACCGCAATACTGACGGGCGGAACTTCAATTGGCGCAGGAGCAACCATCGGCGCTGGGGCTACCCTCGATAATTGCATCGTCTCTGCCGGCGCAGTGGTCCACCCAGGTGCACATTTGACTCGAACCTTCCTTTCATCGGGTGCTGTCGTTGAAGAAGGTGCGACTTATGAAGATAGATACATCTCCCAGAGCGAGAATCTTCCAATTCTTTTTTAAAGCGATTATTTGTCGATTTTTTAGGGATTTCACGCTCAAATCGTCACAGATGTGACCATTTTCCAACCCTGAAGGTGTACTTCGGGAGTTGACAGGAAGGGATTACACGCGTGTAATTCTCTTCTAGCGACCCGATATCCACTCAAGGACCGGGCCCTAATGACTTGAGGAGATTAGCAAATGCCAATCCGCCCAGAAGGATCATCTACTGGCAAGCCATCAGCCCCCACTGCTGGACCAACTATCCAATTAGCAAATGGCGAGAACATTGAACTCTCGTGGCAAGAGCGCGCACTCTGCGCACAGACTGATCCAGAAGCTTTCTTCCCAGAAAAAGGTGGATCTACTCGCGAAGCAAAGCGCGTATGTCTCTCATGCGATGTTCGTCAGGAGTGCCTTGAATATGCACTCGCTCATGATGAGCGTTTTGGAATTTGGGGCGGACTCTCCGAACGCGAGCGTCGCCGTTTGAAGCGTCGCCCAGCGTAAGCAATGTCTTCCCATCGCGTCAGCGCGATTCTCGTTGTCCATGATGGCGCAACGTGGTTGCCTGAGGTCGTTGCATCGTTAGCATCACAGACACGGGCATTTGATCACATTGTCGCTGTCGACACAGGTTCAGTTGATGCATCTGCAAAGTTACTTAAAGGCGCTCGCATTCCGATTCTTACGATGCCGCGCGAGACTGGATTCGGTGCTGCTATCGCATCAGCAGTTGAAAAACTTCCACCAACAATTGAAAACGAATGGCTTTGGATTCTGCACGATGATTGTGCGCCAGCGCCAGGTGCACTTGAAGCACTTCTTGCAGCGGTAGATGATCGTCCAAATGTTGTTATGGCCGGACCAAAATTACTTGGTTGGCATGATCGAACACATCTTCTTGAAATTGGCATAAGCATTGCAACTAACGGTGCGCGCTGGACAGGACTTGAAGATTCAGAATATGACCAAGGCCAACATGATGGAGTTGCAGATGTATTGGCGGTAAGTACAGCTGGTGCACTGATTCGCAGAAGTGTTTTTGAAGAACTTGGTGGGTTTGATCAGAATCTAGAACTCTTCCGTGATGATGTTGATTTTGGCTGGCGACTTCACGCAGCAGGTCACGGAGCAATTGTGGTCACAGATGCTATTGCTTATCACGCACAAGCATCTGCAACAGAGAGACGTGATGTCGATGTGAAGGGAGCGCTCCTTCATCGCCCGCTTCTATTGGATAGACAGAATGCGGCCTACGTTCTATTGGCGAACGCGACATGGTGGTTACTTCCACTGCTTGCTTTACAACTTCTTGGTTCCGCTGTTGTGCGAGCGGTGGGTTATCTCTTTGCGAAGCTTCCCGGATATGCAGGAGATGAAATTCTTGCTATCGGAAATCTTATAGTTAAACCAGGCGAGTTACTTAAGGCGCGAAAGGCTCGCAAAAGAACGCGACTTGTATCTCCAGGTGTTGTATCTCGATTTATTCCTTCAAGAGGCCGACAACTTCGCTTAGCAATTGATCGAGGTGTAGCTTCACTGAGAGATTTCATTCTTAAACCTACTGAAGAGTCGCTTCTTGATGAATCGCTTCTAGATCTTCCGACCGAGACAGAATTAGAAGAAGAAGATTTACTTACGCCCGTTGTTACTCGAAAATGGAGCTCAATCTTTCGCAAGCCATTTGTCATCATCGTTATCTTTCTCGTACTCCTGACTCTCATTTGGTCTAGAAATCGAATCGGTGCGGTCTCTGGAGGAACGCTGGCTCCTTCGCCAACTGGTGCAAGAGATCTGTGGGACTTTTACTTCGCTCCTTGGCATGAAGTGGGCTTAGGAAGCAAGAGCGCATCGCCGTTGTGGATGCCAATCATTGCCATCGCCTCAATTGCAACATTAGGAAATGTTTCACTCTTTATCTCACTCTTCTTTATTGCCGCACCATTGTTACTCTTTTTCTCAGGCCACCATTTGGTCAAGCACGTCAGCGAGAATCGGTTCATCACAGTATCGGCAGCGCTCGTTTATGCCATTTCACCAATAAGCGTCTCAGCCGTTAACTCAGGGCGCTTCGGCATCCTGGTCATCATGATCCTTGCACCGTTCCTTGTGGAAGTTGCTATGCAGTGGCGGAAGGTTGATGAATTTTCGATTCGCAAGATGTCCGCACTCTCACTGCTGCTCGCCCTTGCCTTTGCCTTTGCCCCACCATTTTTCAT
>JBILEX010000107.1:0-3806 GCA_044351895.1 Candidatus Planktophila sp. | reverse complement strand
CAGCGCAGCAGCATTCATGATGTCGCCAACCATCCTTGAAACGCGTGGATGTCCTGGGTTCACCTTGATAACAACAGCGCATCCTGCAGCAAGAGCTGATGCGGTATCACCTCCTGCTACGCCAAAAGCGAATGGAAAGTTACTGGCACCAAAGACGCCAACAACGCCGAGTGAGGTGGTCTTCATCCTCAAATCTGGACGCGGTGGAGTGAGTGAAGAATCTGCGTGATCAATTGTTATATCTAAGTAATCTCGATCTTCGACGGCACGTGCCATTAAACGTAATTGACCTGTCGTTCTTCCAACTTCACCAGCAAGGCGTGCCTCAGGAAGATTTGTCTCCTCCATCGCCACAGGTACTAGATCTGCTTTAGCGTGATCAAGTGCATCTGCTATTGATTCAAGGAGGGCGACAATCTGCGAACTCTTCCAGTCACGAATCCGTAACCAGGCTGCATGGGCATCTCTTACTTGTCTATCCACTGTCATCTTAACTCTCCAGCCTCAAGAGACCAGAACAACAGGATTATTGAGTTGGCCAAGAACTCCACCATCAATCTTTACAACATCACCTTCGTGGAGCGTGAAGTCGGCGGATGGAACAATTCCGGTACCTGTGAACAGCATCGCTCCACTTGGCATTGGAAGCGTGCGAAAGAACCAGTCCACAAGCTCAGTAAATCCGCGCTTCATTTGTGCACTGCTTGATGATTCAGAGAAGACTTCAACTCCATTGCGCTCAATCTTGAGCGTGTACGGAAAAACAGCCTCAGTGATCTCCCATGAAGGAATAATGAAATTCCCAATAGTGCAGGATTTTTCGTAGGACTTTGCTTGTGGCAAGTAAAGGGTGTTCTCACCTTCGATCGACCGTGAACTCATGTCGTTACCAATTGTGTAGCCAAATATCTCTTGTTGAGAATTAACGACTAGAACTACCTCTGCTTCGGGTACATCCCATCCTGAATCACGACGAATACCTACTGGCTCACCATTAGGAATAACTCGCCATCCAATGCTCTTATAGAAAATCTCTGGACGTTCCGCGTCATATACTCGACTATATAGATCAGGAACATCTGATTCTTCCATGCGCCCCACTTTGCTTCGCAAGTAAGTAACACCGCACGCCCATACTTCTTGATGAGAATCAATCGGTGCAACTAAATTGCTTGGTGCTTTCGCAGAAATACTTGCAGCCTCAATAATCGAGCGAGCTTCCTGCATGCCCATCGCGAGTAAATCGGTGAGTGTATGGCTGATCGAGAAGAACTCTCCATTGTGCTCGACAAGAAAACTATCTTTACTTTTGTAAATTCTTCTCATCTCAGAATACTACTGAGATCGTATACGATTTAAAAGGCTTCAAAGTTGCTAGTTTAAATTTGAACTGGTGCCCTCGGTGGGGGTCGAACCCACACTTGGAGGATGTTTTGATTTTTAGAAGGCTCGAATGGGGCGAACTAATCGGGGCGAAGATTTATCGTCTGGACCCGCATTAAATGAACCCATCATCTGCATCAGCGCACCGCCCCCGGACTCTGACGAAGACCAATACCAATCGAAACCCAAAAATAAACCATCAACAAACGCCTTGTTGTCATAGATCGCAGTCAACTCGTCATTAGATGGCAGATACCAATCATCATAGACAACACTTGAAACTGTGACGGTATGTGAATCAGCTAGCGCTGCAGCAGAGGTAGCAATATCGGTATTTCCTTGCCTGATAATTGCACGGGTATTGAAATAACCCCAGCCAATACCAGTTGCAGTTGCCGTCTCTGATGAACCGGAACTGCCCACAGTTGTAGTTTGGTAATCCACCGGCGTATTTTGAGCCCACGTTCGCTGTGGGTCAGCCCCCGTATTCCACCCATTAGGAGCCACCTCGAGATAAGTACAAGTCTTTGCTCTTGTTGGACCACAAACAAATGGTGTGGTGGCAACGTAGATAACTGTTCCTCCACCAGGGCCGGTTTGTCCGACGGTATAGACAACTGCAGTCACCGTCAAAGTAAATGTTCGTGTGGCAGATCCTGTGGCGTTCGTTGCTGTGATTGTGTAGGCAGTAGCAGATGCACTAGATGTCGGTGTTCCTGAAAGCCGGCCAGTGGATGTGCTGAATGTTAGACCAGCAGGTGCTGCGGGTGTAATTCCATATGAATCAATTGCTCCACCAGAGGATGTAATTGTGTATCCAGTGATCGCATTGTTAACAGTCTTGGTCTCCGAAGAGCTCGAAAGTGTAAAAGCAGGTGCAGCTAAAGGTGCTGTTGTAGGAGTGGGTGGAACATATGCTGGTGTCGTTACTGGAAGTGAAACAGCAGATATTGGCGATGTACCGTCTGCTGTAGTCGCGGATACAGTGAAGGTATATGTTGTTTGTGCTTGAAGTCCTGTGATCACAAGACTTAGATCTCTCCAGGAATAAATCCTCTGAATATTTCCTTTACTAGAAGTTATTGTGTAAAAGGCAATTGGTGCATCAGGATTCGTTGCTGGGTTTTGCACCAAGAAAATCTGCGAACTGTCGTAGCCATAGGAAACCACTTGCGAAATTGCTGGCTTGGCAGATAGAGCCCCTGAACGAGAGAAAATTGTTGTGACTTGATGGCGTGCGCACTTACTGCGAATGACTTGATATGAAACTGGGGAACTCTCTTTATTGGAACAGATCACGATTACTTTGGCACTCGCGCCAGATGCAATCGGTGAATCGCTTGGAGTCTTATGCCAATTAGCTTGCGCTTCTTGTGCGTAGCGGCACTTACCTGTGTAACTGATGCGCTCTGTACCTGTTTGAATATTGACGCAGGTAATGAGCGCTGGGGCTGCACTGGCTTGGTTCAAAGAAATTGGGGAAAAAATTGAAAGCAGAAGTGTCGTAGCAGAGAGGGTGGATAGAGTTAATTGCCTTCTCACTCCGCGCCTAAACATTAGAGAAGTGTAAAGAACGAGTTAACTACGGGCAAAAGACCACGCATGATCCTGAAAGGCAGATTGTGAATAGCCGTTTAAGTCTCCAGTCTCCCTCCCGAGGCACCCAGCAGGTACACAAAATGCATCGAATTAAAGACTATGGACAAATTTTTGAATGTTCATCTCGACGAGAGAACAACTGCAGTAGGGGTTAGATTCGTGGCATATTGAAAGGTGCTTGACGTGAATCCCGTTAAGTTCTCACAAAGTAGCAAGGCAGTTGGGAAATATTCAAGGCTTGATGCGAGTATCGACAACTTTTGGCGTTTTGCTAATGAAATTGTCGTATTAATCGGAACTACATATTTATTCATTTCTATGGGCCGCCCAATTTTACAATCTGCCCCTGCAGAAACCAACACCACAATATTACAATCCGATAGGTTCTCTAAGTTTATTGACTGGAAAAGAAATCTTGCATCAGGGGATGCAGCTTGGCCTAATGATATTTTTACAGATGTAGAACTGGGCTCACACTTTGGAGAGGGTGAAGCTGTCGGCTTATTCGAGGGTGCAGCATTCATCGACATCCAGATTAACTTTCCATTTGATCTAGCACAAACTAATTTTTTACCAGAACTACTTTTAATTTCACCAGCCTTGGAACATTTTGCACCGCTGACTATGGTTGGTGACACAGTTTGAATTCTTGTAGGAATGTCTAAGGGATGATTAATAGTGTTTGCAATGAACTTCAGACTCCCTTTCACGTTTGCACATTGCAAAAAATCGTAAGTCAAATAGTCAAATCCCCAACTTCCCGCTTTTGAACATTTCACGCCTTTGAAGGTCTCGCCTCTGTAGTTTTCTGTCATTGAGGATCG
>JBILEX010000106.1:0-3821 GCA_044351895.1 Candidatus Planktophila sp. | reverse complement strand
CGCTGCATCGCGCGAGTCAGATCTGCCATCGCCATGATTGCACCTTTAAGAACGCCGATAAGAAGCAAATCTTTACCTTCGTAATCTTTATCAACTTGCGCAGCCAATTCTGCGACTCGCGAAGATAATTGTTCTTCTGTTGCAATAACGCGTTCGACATCGGTACCGACTACATGTAGATCCACCGGGTGGGTCTCCTTCGAAAGTGGGCTAGCGATGAGGCTAGCTGCGGGCGTAGGCCGAAAGTCTGCCCGAAATTCGAGCAACCTTCACACCGCCCGGAAGGCTGATCTCGCCCTGGCCGTGCCATGAGGTGACTAACGCCTCAACTGCGCTCACATGGTCGGCCGTTACTGAGCCCATCGGCGCTCCTTGAGCGTAGATCGCCCTGCGAATCAGGCGAGTACGGATGGCTTTAGGCAAGCCCGCTAGAAATTCGATCTCTAAGGATGCCAGATTGTGGCCCTGTGCGCTGTGATCGGTGAGCTCATCGAGTGCATCGGCATCATCGCGCAGAAGGGATGCGGTGCGCGCTAGCGCCTCTGCGATACCTGGACCAATCTCTTTCTCCATAACTGGAAGCACTTGAGTGCGTACACGAACGCGTGAAAATTCTCTGTTGAAATTATGTGGATCGCTCCACGCATCTAGACCAAGATCCTTGCATGCGTGCTCAGTTACTTCTCGAGTTACCGATAACAGAGGTCGAATAATTTTTCCATTTACCGTTGCCATGCCAGAGAGGGAACGTGCACCTGATCCACGCGCTAATCCTAAGAGAACACTTTCGGCTTGATCGTCACGAGTATGTCCAAGATAAATTTGAATTGCGCCGCGTTGTTCAGCGATTGTATGTAGCGCTGCATATCGAGCATCTCGGGCACCAGATTCAAGTCCCGAGCTCTGATCTACCTCGACTTGTTGAGAAACAACTTCACTAAAGCCAATACGTTCTAATTGGTTAACTACTTTACGTGCCTGGATCTCAGAACCATCTTGAAGTTGATGATCGATGGTGACACCGATGCAGGTAACCAATAAGTCTTTCGCTTCAATAAGAAGTGCGCCGGCTAGTGCAAGTGAATCAGCACCGCCAGAGACAGCAACAAGAATGCGATCGCCTGCAGATAATTTCTCTAAGTGAGGGCGAACCGCAGAGCGAAGTTCTACGATTGCCTGAGTCATGCCTTAATGCTAGACCCGACCACCAAATGGCATAAGACCCTTAATGCTATAAATGTTTGAATAGAGCAATCCGCGACCCTTTGAATTGGCCTCCCACATCATTCCATCGCCAGCATAGATCGTGATGTGGTGAATTGAAGAGATGGTTCCCTTATATGAGTAGAACAAAAGGTCGCCTGGCACTAGTTCATTGAGTGAAACATGCTTGGTGTAACCAGCGTAGAGAGACGAGTTAAGGCGATCCCAATTTGGCCAGCCTAGCCCTGCTGATCTATAGGCAGCGTAGACAAGTCCTGAGCAGTCGAATGAATTTGGACCCTCTGATCCCCAGATGTAAGGCTTACGTGCAAGAACTTGCTTCTTCGCAAATGCAACTGCGGCTGCACGTTGCGCCTCTGTTGATCGAATTGTTGAACGACCTTTAAATCCTAAATCTGGCCAGACTTTTTTCTGACCGCCTGTATTTGCAGCGGTGTTTGCTTGGCTCTCTTCCAAAAGCGCAAGCGCTCTCTGTTGCTCGAGAGTAATTCGAACACGTTTAGCACTTGCTAAATCTCGAGCCAACTTATCTTGGATCGCTTGCAGGCGATCAACTTCTTCTTGCTGCTCGGCCCGTGCATCGTCTGCAACTTTCTTTGCAGCGGCCACCTTGGCAGTTGCATTCTCTTGTGCAACCTTTGCCTCATCAGCAACTTTCTTTGCTGCGCGCGCAACAATTTCAGCAGCCTTAAAGCGACCGAGTGCGACTGTGTTCTTACTTCCTAAATTATCAAGAATTGAAATTTGATCGATCAAATCTTGAGGGCCGTTAGCACTAAGCAATGGTTGGATATCTGAAAAACTTCCACCCATGATGTAGGCATTACTTGCTAATTTTCCGATCACCGCATGCGTTGCCGAGACTTCGTTCGCTGCTTCTTGCGCCTTTTTTGCGGCTTCAACTGCAGCCGCGGTTGCGATCGCTAATTCTTTCTTTGCCGCTGTGAAGAGTGCTTGCGCAGCATTTGCCTTCGCTGTGAGAGTTCGAAGAGTTTGATTAGCTGCTGCCAATTTTTTGGCGGCAGTTTCGGCAGCTTTTCTCTTGGCAGCCTCGGCTTTCTTGGCTGCTTCAATCTGTGCAAGTGTCGGCTTCGGCGTTGCTGCGATGGCAGGGGTCGCCGATAGAGCTAGGCCAAATATCATGGCGATAGCAATCAATCTACGACGGTTTTTCACGATAAGCCTCTCGTTACAAGGCTCACGATAAATCAGGAACCTTAGTAATTCCTGTTAAAAGAGTAAGTGTCGTTAGTTGGCTACATCTCTTCGGGAAAAAAGTATGGATGCAATAAGTGCACCGACACCGATGTAAATGCCAGCAAGGGTCAATCCATGCGTATAGCTCACTTGTGGAATTCCACCCATGGCAATGGCATTTAACTGACTCCCTGGAAGCCATTCGAGTGTTGAACTCTTGACTGCACCAAGCAAGTTTTCGATGATGAGAATCCAGAGAACGCCGATTGAAATCGAACTAATAGGTGAACGTAGTAATAGGCCCATGATCATTCCGAGAATCCCAAAACCAACAACTGATATTGAAACGTTGACGTAGGTTTGAGTGATCTGAGTCCAGCCATCTGAAGTAAACCAGAGTGAACGTTCTACCTTCGCTCCCGGAGCGAGGAAGTAAGAGAGTAGAACAGAGACAACACCAGAGATGAGAACCATTAAAAGAGCAAAGATCTTCATCGAGATCAATTTTCCGGCCAGAAGACGTAAACGCCCTGGTTGGCGAACTAAGAGATTACGCAACGTTCCATATGTGTACTCCTGCGCAGTCTGAGCGGCAAAGACGCAGTAAGCGATGATGCCAAGAAGGCTTCCCACATTTGAGAATCCGATTACTGATCCACCAAAGGAAGAGAGCATTTCGCGCGATATTGGGTTTGCTGGATCTGAATTTCCGCGCGGAGAATCAATAAGTAGGAAGAGTAGAGAGGTAAATAGGCCTGTAAAGAAGAGCGCTGCACCGATAGTTCCAAGAAAGAGCGTTGGTCTGCGGAGTTTGCGCCATTCGGCTCTGATGACACGAATCATTTCTTATCTCCTGTCATTTCAAAGAATGTCTCTTCCAGATTTGGCAGTTGTGGTGAGAGTTGAGTTAAGACAATTCCTGCCTCAAATGCTTTCTTATTAAGTGTGCCCGCCCAATCTGCCGGTCCCTCAATGTGAGCAACTCCGGATTGAATGTGCGCCTTGTGTCCGTCGGCAACTGCGATCGCAACGACTTTATCTAGATCGCTAGCGTTTTCTGCACGGACCAACATAAATGGTTGTTGTGCTTCAAAGAGTTGTTGAATTGGTCCGGCAAAGACAACTTCGCCTTTACGTAACATCACGATGTAATCACTGATGATCTCTAACTCAGATAGAAGGTGTGACGAGACGAAAACAGTTGTTCCTTTATCTGCCAACCCGCGCAATAGATCGCGAATCTCTTGAATACCTTCTGGATCTAGCCCGTTAGTTGGCTCATCGAGAATCAAAATCTTTGGATCTGGCAATAAAGCTGCAGCAATTCCTAAACGCTGTTTCATGCCTAGTGAATATGTTTTAAATTTTGACTGCGCACGATCTGCCAATCCGACAGTTGC
>JBILEX010000105.1:0-3824 GCA_044351895.1 Candidatus Planktophila sp. | reverse complement strand
GCAATCCTTGACGATCAAGGGTTTCGATTACTTCTGGACGAGATAGCTTGTTCTCTGACTCCTCAAAGCGTTCACGTCGATGTCTAGGCATTTTCACCTTGCGCATTGATTCGCGCTCAAGTGCTAAAAGTTCAGGATTAATCTTGCCAGGCTCCTTGAAGAGATCAATCAATCGATTTCCGATAAGAACATGTTGATACAGCGGGATGGGACGGATTTCAGAGACGATCACATCGGTGCCACCTCGTACGGTGCCCAACCACTCTCCAAATTCTTCAGCGTTTGAAACCGTAGCGCTGAGCGAAATCACCTGAACAGATTCCATCAAATGGATGAGAACCTCCTCCCAAACCGCGCCGCGAAACTTGTCGGCGAGGTAGTGAACCTCATCCATCACTACTGATTGCAAATTGGTGAGCGTTGATGAACCCGCATAGAGCATGTTTCTCAGAACCTCAGTGGTCATCACGAGGATTGGCGCTTCTGAATTTATATTTGTATCACCGGTGAGAAGTCCCACATTGTTCTCACCAAATTTTGCGACGAACTCGGCAAACTTCTGGTTAGAAAGTGCTTTGATCGGAGTTGTATAGAAGCACTTCTTGCCTTTCTCCAAAGCAAGGAAGGCGGCAAACTCACCCACGACAGTTTTTCCAGCACCAGTCGGGGCAGCGACAAGGAGTCCACGACCATCTTCCACGCAATGCAGTGATTCAATCTGAAAGTCATCTAACGGAAAATCAAAACCCTCTGAGAATTTCACTGTGAATTTATGAGAAGCCCTAACTTTGGCAGCAACCATTCTCTCTGCTGGAGTGCTCATGCCGCCCACACTTTCAAAACCGCGCTCACGCACTCCGCGGTGAGAGGAAGCGCTGCCATTGCTTCACCATCTGCGAAGGAGGATCCCGAACCTCTAATCTCGATCTCGCGGCAACGATAAAAGGTAACGGCAGGATGTCCAACATGTTTACCGCGATAAACCTTTGGGAATACCTTGAGTAGTTCAATGCGAGATACTCGCCCAAGAATCATGACATCGAAAAGTCCATCGTCGAGAGAAGCCGCTGGGCAAACTTTCATTCCTCCACCGTAACTAGACCCATTGGCAACTGTTACCAGTGTTGCGTCAACCTCTAACTCCTCTTGATCGATTCGAATGCGATATGGATGAGACTTAAAGGCCATTAGTTTCTCGACCATCGCAATGTTGTACTTCATCCGCCCTTTAGGCCATCGCATCAGATTAGCTCGCTCGTTGACGAGGGCATCGAAGCCGCTTGAAAGAATTGCCGCAAACCATGTCTGATTAACTCGCCCCAAATCAATCAATTGAGGTTGAGATTGTGCAATCAGTTCTATTTGTTCGTTGAAGGAGAGTGTGTAGATTCCCAAACTCCGAGCAAAATCATTACCTGTTCCACAAGGGATCACTCCAAATGAAAGTCCGCGAGGAACTACATGCTGGATAACTTCGTGTACAAAACCATCACCACCGACTGCGACGACACCGGTGATCGGATTGTTGCTTAGCGCCTCGAGCAACTTGTGTCGAAAGTCTAAGAGATCTTGACCTTGAACTTCAATTGTGGAAATTCCGACACTTGAAAAGTAGAGATGCGCTTTCTTGGATTGTTTGCTTGCGTGCCCTCTACCTGAAAATGGGTTAATCGCCAGAATCAGCACGTAAAGCCTTCTTTTCGCGCCTGCGATCATTTGCCAGTGAAATTAGTCCCGCAAGAAAATATAAGGTGATGAGAGGAAGAGCTAAGGCGATCATTGAAAGTGGATCAGGACTTGGCGTAAATCCAGCAACGAAGAGTGTGATGGCAAATATCCAGATTCGCCAGGGACGTAAAATTCCTTTACCAGATAGCGCGCCGATTAAGTTTAGCGCAACTAAAAAGACTGGCAGTTGGAAACCAAGCCCAAAGAAGAAGATCGTTCTTGTTACGAAGTCAAGATAGTCATCAAATCTGACGAGGTTATTGAGCGCATCTGGAGTGAAACCAAAGAGAACTCGAATTGCCAGTGGAAGAATCGTGTATCCGAAATAAGCGCCGACACTGAAGAAAGGTGTAGCGGCGATAATGAAAAGAATTGAGTTCTTCTTTTCGCGCCTGTGTAGCGCTGGTGCAATAAATGCCCAGAGTTGATAGAGCCAGATTGGAGCGGCTAACAAAAGGCCTGTGAGTATTGCTACTTTGATATGTAGATTAAGCGGCCCGAGGACACCGCTGATGTATAGAGCTCCGCAGTTCTCTGAGCCAGTTTCCTGTGCAGATTTCAAATCACAAACGGGTTTTGCCAGGGTGGTAATAATTGGGGTGTAGTAAACCCACCCAACAACTCCTGCAATTAAAATCGCAATTGAACTTCTGACCACACGTTTGCGAAACTCACGTAAATGATCGAGAAGCGGCATGCGACCGCCCGTGGTGGTCGACATGAGAATTACGCTGAAGCTTGTCCGTCTTGGTCAGGCTTCTTATCGTCCTTCATATCCTTCATCTCTGATTTGAAAATCTTCAGAGACTTGCCTAGAGATCGTGCTGAATCAGGTAGTCGCTTCGCTCCAAAGAGCAGAATGATGACCACGAGAACTAGCAAGATATGGGTAGGTTCTTTAAGAAACACGACATTCTCCTTCTTGGCTTAGCAGCGCCTGAATCAGATGGTTAAGGCTATCGCACACTATTCGTATAGTGCTATCGCTGAATCAACGCTTCGGCGGACTAGTTGTCGAATCTCCGCTGGCTCTTCGACCGTCAATGAGCCTGCCCCGGCCATGATTGCCCTTACTAGCCATTCTGGGGAGAAAGCCTCGAGGATAACACTTGCCCCGACTTCGAGATCTTCGAAGGCGAGACGGAAAGCTTCTGCGCTCGTACGATCTAAGGATCTGACGGTTGCTCCAACTCGAATTCTCTCATTCTTCGGATTCTGGTCGTTGACTACCTCTTTTGACTCATGCACAAGAACTGCAGTGACGATTCGATCGACTCGGAATGTTCTCATCGACTCGGCGGTATGACAGAAAGCGCGGAAATACTCAACATCACTTTCTTGGAAGAAATCGTATGCAGTGACGATGCGTCGAGTCTCTTGATCTGAGGCTGTCGAGTAATACGTCATCTCAACGGGGAGTCTCTTAGAGATTGAAGACGCGATGATCGATCTGTTCGAGGTTTGTGAACCGGCAGTAATGGAGATATGGGAACCAATCTGAGCACGCAACTGAGCCGATAGACGATCAATTCGAGCGATTTGGTCATTGTCTAGGTTCAGCGAACTCTCCCGGAGTAGATCTAAACCTAGCGCGAGAGAAACCACTTCAGAGCTCGACATCGTACGAACATATGCCAGCGGCGCAGCATTGCGAATCGTGACATATCCTGAATCAAATGCGAGATCAATCAACTCAAGTGGCGTGTAACCTGGCAAACCACACATCCAGAGAGTATTGAGATCATCAATGATTACTTCATTCTCCACCTTGAAATGTTTAGCTAGCTCTGAAATCGATATTCCTTGATGCGCGAGAAGAAAAGGAACGAGATCTAGTAATCGAGCAGTCTGTGCAAGAGGTGTGTTGGGTTGATTAACCATGCAGAACTCGCAGTTCCTTCAGCGAATAGAGGACGCGCTCCCTAAGATTTGATGGCTCAACAACTTCAACATCATCGAGATGCCACAGAATCGAGCGAAGCAGCCATGAATCATCCAAAATGGGAAGCGATAATTCATCCCATTCATCATCGGAGCGAAGGACGACTGCAACCGAACGCAGCTGATGCCCACGATTCTTACGAATTCGAAGAAGC
>JBILEX010000104.1:0-3837 GCA_044351895.1 Candidatus Planktophila sp. | reverse complement strand
GCAGCATCTAGACCTCGTCGGATTAATGGTTGTACCTCCTGTGGAGGCAGAGCCAGAGAAGGCATTTTCTGAGGTGGCCGAACTCGCTCAGCAATTCCGCAAAGAATTTCCGATGGCACGATCCTTGTCGGCCGGAATGAGCGGAGACTATGAAATTGCGATCTCTCATGGTGCGACACACATCCGGGTAGGTAGCCAAATACTCGGTACGCGAGCTACTCACGCGTAAAATTATGGGCATGTCTGCACTCAATAAAGTAATGGAGTACCTCGGCCTCGTTGATGGTCCAGAGGTTGCAACCGAAGAACCTAAGCCAAAGCCGAGGCCAATCAGTCGCGTTGAACCACGTGTAGAGGAGAAGATATCTACACCTACAAATGGCGTAACTGTTATCGGTGGTCGCGGCGTTGTAGGCAGTGAGTTGGTTTCAGAGGTTGAACCTTCTTACAACATTGTGACTTTGCATCCACGCTCTTATTCAGAAGCACGTCAAATGGGGGAGCACTATCGCCAAGGCAATCCAGTAATCATCAACCTTGATGACATGGATGAATCCGAACGCAAACGCCTAGTTGATTTTGCAAGCGGACTCGCATTTGGATTACAGGGTGGAATTGAAAGAATTGCTAGCCGCGTATTCCTTATCTCTCCAGCAAATGTGAATGTACGTACTGAAGATAAGGCTGCATTTGCACAAGCAAGTTTTTTCAACCAGAGTTAAGTAAAAACATTTAACTTATATGTTTAAAGAACTGATTCTCAATCTACTCACCCTTTTGAAGTGGATTCTCTTCGCTCGTCTCATTATCGATTACGTAAGAATGTTCGCCCGTAATTGGCGTCCAAAGAGTGGACTTATTGCACTGTTTGAAGTTATTTATGCAATTACCGATCCTCCGATGAAATTCGTTGGTCGCTTTGTTCCGCCGCTAAGAATTGGTGGAGTATCGCTAGATCTTTCGTTCATTGTGCTCTTACTTGCACTCAACTTTGCATCAACGATCGTGCGAGTTGTTCTCTAAACCTTCTTAAGTGTTAGAGCAATTCCAAGTTCGTTATCACTCAACTCAATCGACTCATCTAGATTGATTGCAGTTGCAAGCACTTCATTTCGAATGTGAGATTCTTGTGCGGAAATCGCAGCACGAATGTGAGGCTCAGCGTTATAGCTAACGTTGATGCGATCTGAAATATCCAATCCATCGCTCTTGCGGCGCTCTTGAATGAAGCGAATGACTTCTCGGACTACACCGGCTTCAATCAACTCAGGGGTCAGAGTGAGATCAAGTGCTACAGACTCACCATCATGGCTGGCAACCATCCAGCCACTCTTTGGAACTTCAGTGATGACGAGATCGCCCAGATCAATCGCGAAGGTTCCAACTGTTGCACTCTGCTGGCTTCTTAAAGTCTTAACAAGTTGGGTTGCATCAGATGCAGAGATAAGTTTGGCAACAGATTGAACCTCAGCACCATATTTTGCACCGAGTGATTTGAAGT
This sequence comes from Candidatus Planktophila sp., assembly GCA_044351895.1. GTDB lineage: Bacteria > Actinomycetota > Actinomycetes > Nanopelagicales > Nanopelagicaceae > Planktophila. Next base: position 2,336 of record JBILEX010000104.1, on the reverse strand, counting down.
TCGCCTTAACTGAGATGTCTACAAGATCACCATCGGCATCTGCAATGTCGGCCAGACTCAAAACATTGAGTTCATCAGCGATCTGATCTTTCATCTCAATGGGGAGTTTGTCCCACCCAGGTGCGGAGATAAGAGCACGCCCAAGTGGTTGGCGAATCTTGCTTCCAGATTCTGCGCGTGCGGCACGACCTTGCTCGACAACGCGTCGAGTCATCGCAACCTGGGTACTCAAAGTGCGATTGATCAATTGTGAATCTGCAACAGGAAAATCAGTGAGGTGGACAGATGCGGCAGCCTTGGGATTTGCCTGGCGGATCAACTCTTGCCATGCGTGTTCAGAAATAAATGGAACCATTGGAGCAAGTAATTGTGTGAGTTTTTCTAGACACTCGTGAAGAGTGGCAAGGGCTGCGCTATCTCCATCCCAGAAACGGCGGCGGGAGCGACGGACATACCAGTTTGAGAGATCGTCGATAAATGCGGCGAGTACTCGTCCTGCCTGTTGTGAATCAAACTCGGTGTACGCCTTGTCGACTACTTCGATCAAGATATTGAGCTCAGACAAAATCCAATGATCCATCAAAGAACGATCTTTTACTGCAGGTGATTGAGCTATATCAAAGTTAGATGCATGGGCGTATAGCGAGTGAAAGGAAATCGTGTTCCAGTAAGTCAGAAGAGTCTTTCGGACAACGTCACTTATTGCATCATGGCCAACGCGTCGAGCAGACCAAGGCGAACCAGCAGCCAGCATGTACCAGCGGACCGCATCAGCACCATGTTGATCCATCAGCGCAATTGGTTCTAGGACATTGCCCAGATGCTTACTCATCTTGCGCCCATCTTTATCAAGGATGTGACCTAAGCAGAGCACATTCTTGTAAGACGATTGATCAAAGACCAAGGTGCCAATCGTCATGAGCGTGTAGAACCAGCCTCGGGTTTGGTCAATTGCTTCGCAGATAAAATCAGCCGGGTAGGCGGCTTCAAACTTCTCTTTTGAACCTTCCTTATGTGGGTATCCCCATTGAGCAAATGGCATCGCGCCGGAATCAAACCAGCAGTCAATCACTTCTGGAACACGAACCATCGTGCTCGAGCACTCTTTACAGGCAAAGGTGATGTCATCAACATATGGACGGTGAGGATCTAACTCGAGTAAATCTGCTCCCGCCAAATGGCCAAGTTCTTTGAGGGAATCTACGCAGATCTCATGTTTGTTTTCGCATCGCCAGATTGGTAGGGGAGTGCCCCAGAATCTGTTGCGCGAAAGAGCCCAATCAATATTGTTGTTAAGCCAATCACCATACCGACCAGTCTTGATCGTCTCCGGATGCCAATTGGTCTTCTCATTCTCGCGGATGAGTGCATCCTTTATGGATGTAGTACGGATGTACCAAGAAGGTTGTGCGTAATAGATCAAGGCTGTGTGGCAACGCCAGCAGTGTGGATACGGATGCTCATACTGAAGATGTTTGTAGAGCACACCTCGAGATTTGAGCTCTTTAACTAGTGGCTTATCTGCATCTTTGAAGAAGAGTCCACCCACGAGCGGAACTTCTTGCAGAAATGTTCCGTTGGGTGCGATTGGATTGACTACAGGCAACCCATAACTGCGACAGACCTGCAGATCATCTGCGCCAAATGCAGGTGCTTGGTGAACAAGCCCAGTTCCATCTTCGGTGGTGACATAGGTTGCTAGGACAACAAAATGGGCATCCGGAATCTCGACAAAGTCCAGTGGGCGTGAATATGTCACTCGCTCAAGAGTTGATCCCTTAAAGGTTTTGAGAATTTCTACTTCTCCAGTCAAACTGCTGATGAGCGCTTCTGCAACAACGAGAACTTCAGATGTTTCCTCGTGGGTGACTCTGGCTGCTACGTAATCAACATCTGGATGAACTGCAATTGCAGTATTTGAAACAAGGGTCCACGGTGTAGTCGTCCATACAAGTAGTGAAGCTTTGAGCTCAACTAAGTCGCCAGAAGTAATTGGGAAGCGAACGAAAACTGAAGGATCTGTAACAGTTTCATACCCTTGAGCCAACTCGTGATCCGAAAGACCCGTTCCACATCGTGGGCAGTAGGGAGCGACTCGGTGATCTTGAACGAGAAGACCTTTCTTCCAGATCTCTTTGAGCGACCACCACACGCTTTCAACATATTCTGGAGACATAGTCCAATACGCTTCATCAAAATCAACCCAGAAGCCCATGCGCTCTGTCATCGTTGTGAAGGCATCTACATGTCGGGTTACAGACTCTCGACACTTGTCATTGAATGGTGCGATTCCAAACTTTTCGATGTCGCCCTTGCCCGAAAATCCCAACTCTTTT
>JBILEX010000101.1:0-3959 GCA_044351895.1 Candidatus Planktophila sp. | reverse complement strand
TGAAACTATCGTCAAAGGCGATACTCATGAGAGGTGCTTTTGATGCAGTGGAGAGAGTGCGTCAAGTCATGCCGGTCGCACTAGTGAGCGCTAGCCCGCGAATATTGATGGATGCAGCGTTAACAACACTTCCCAAGGATTTCTTCCAATTCACTATCAGTGCTGATGACGTTACGCGAACCAAGCCATTCCCTGATCCCTATCTTGAGGCAGCAAAGAGAATGGGAGTTGAGCCGAGGTCATGTGTTGTTTTTGAGGATTCGTTAACCGGTATTGCCTCGGCAAAGTCTGCTGGTTGCGCCGTAGTTGCTGTTCCACACTATGTTGATGTCGCTTTGGCACCTAAGGTGCGAGTTGTCGATTCTCTCGAAAAAGTTTCATTGGACTTCCTTGAAACCTTTTACTCCGCTATCTAGTTGTGGGCGGGGCAAATACTCTTGAAGAAACACCAGTCACATAATCTGCTTGCTTTAGGTGGGAAGTTATCGTTTTCAATCGCGGCGATGATCTCATCGGCGATCTGCAATAACTTCTTCTCGGTTGAAAGCAGTTCGCGTTCAGTCGGTGAACTTTTCACGCTGCGAGCATCACCTAGATAATGAAGAACTAGTAACGATGGAATTACCCCGTGTAAACGCCAGTACAGCAAGGCGTAAACTCGAAGTTGAAAGAGGGCTTTCTCTTCCCAACCAGCCTTAGGTGACTTTCCACTCTTGTAGTCGACGATTCTTACTTCTCCCGTGGGTGCAACATCGATCCGATCCACGTATCCGTGGAGATACACAGAAGGATTGATGTCCTGTTCCAGATGCATTTCACGATGAGTCGCTTCAAATGTTTCAGGCTTCTCCAGCTCAAAGTAATTCTTAAGTAGCGCACTTACGCGATCGAACCATTCCTTCTCATTGGGAACGAGGTCAGCGAGAGTTGGTTTCTCAGTTACCTGAATTCTCCAGCATTCTGGTGCCATCTTTATGGCCGCATCGTGATTTCGTTCAGATGGAGCAAGATCAAAGAGATCTTCCAAAATTGTGTGTATGAGAGTTCCGCGTTCGGCATCGATGCTGGGAGGCTCAGGTAGCTGCTCAATTACTCTGTACTTATAGAGTCTTGGACAGTTATTGAATTCGCTCATTCGGCTGGGGGAGAGGCGAATATGGGTCACATCAGAGACCATACCGCTCCTGAAGAGTATTTCCTCGCCTAAGATAGCGCCGTGTCCAATACTGCCGATAGAACTCCTGGCTACTTCGCTGCGGGAGATCGGATTCAACTCACCGATCCCAAAGGAAAGCTCTATAGCTTCACCATTACGCCGGGTAAGGAGTGGCACACCCATAAAGGGTGGATAGTTCACGATGAACTTATTGGTTTGCCGGAAGGTTCGGTCGTATCAACAACAGCGGGATTGAAGTTCACAGCGTTTATTCCATTGCTCTCTGATTATGTTTTATCAATGCCACGCGGGGCAACAATTGTCTATCCGAAAGATGCTGCGATGATTATTGGAGTCGCTGATGTTTATCCTGGCGCCCATGTACTTGAGGCCGGTGTTGGCAGTGGAGCGTTATCGCTCTCACTATTGCGTGCTGTTGGTACCGAGGGATCACTCGATTCTTTCGAACGACGCGAAGACTTTGCCGAGATCGCTCGTTCAAATGTCTCAAACTACTTTGGTTCAATACCAAGCCAATGGTCTTTATCTGTCGGATCTGTTCAGGAAATTGAGACCGAGAAAGTTTATGATCGCGTGATTCTCGACATGCTTGCACCCTGGGAATGTGTCGAAATGGCGGCGAAGGTACTGCGCCCTGGAGGAGTCTTCTTGGCGTACGTGGCAACGACCACTCAATTGTCAGCAACGGCTGAGGCGCTCAAGAGTGATGGTCACTTCACCGAGCCAGAGAGCTCTGAAACGATCGTTCGTGGATGGCACCACGAAGGTCTCGCGGTTAGACCGCAACAGAGAATGATTGGACATACTGGATTTCTTATTCAGAGCCGTCGCATGGCTCCTGGCGTGGAGGTTCTAGCGCGTCGTCGTCGCCCAGCAAAAGGTGCATACGGTGTCGCGGAAGAGTGAGCGGCTTGTAAATCTCACCATTGCTCTACTCGCAACAAAGAGATATCTCACTAAGAGTGATATCTTTCGAACTGTCGAAGGCTATGAAGGTGCACCTGAAGCGATGGAACGAATGTTTGAGCGGGATAAAGATGACTTGCGCAGTTTGGGCATCGCCATTGAACTCGGAACCTTTGACCCACTCTTCGAAGATGAAGCCGGTTATCGAATCACTCCCGCAAGTTATCGACTAGATCTGGGGGAGTTAGATGGATCCGATATCGCACTCCTCTCGATTGCAGCCTCAGCATGGACTGGTGCAGCACTTGAACGCGAATCCACGTCAGCACTGGTCAAACTTGCTTCAATGGGTCTTGATTCAGATGAAGAGGCGCTCTCTTTATTGGCTCCTCGAGTCAGCGGTACCGACAATAATTTTGCTTCAATCACTGATGCTGTTGTTCGAAGAGCTGAGATTGAGTTTCAATACGTAGGTGTGGATCTGACCCGACATGATCGCAGGATTGCGCCATATTCCTTGCGCGGCCAGAATGGTTCGTGGTTTCTAGTTGGACAGGATCTCGAGAAGCAAGAGTTGAGAACATTCCGACTTGATCGGATTGTCTCTGAAGTTAAGGTTTCAAAGAAGAGCAACGCCTTCGATATTCCCGATCAGATTCCAGATCAAAACGCTGATCAAGCGAAAGAGTTTGCTTTAATCCGAATTCGAAGAAATCGCGGACATCAGTTGCGTTCTGTAGCAACTCTCGTTCACTCGGATGAAGAATGGGACGAGTTATCACTTCCAATACTTGATGAATCTTGGTTACTGCGTGCGATTTTGTGGCACCGTGATGATGTATTCGTCCTTGAACCTGCCTCGCTCAGGAAAAGCGTGATTGATTCTCTCAAGCATTTGCAGGCGCTCCATGGTTAACTCACCGACAACACCACTGGCGCAGACGGCGCGATTGCTCGATCTAGTTCCATTCTTACTCTCGCATCAAGGTATCTCAATCTCGGATCTCGCTGCGCACTTCAAGGTTGAGAAGGATGTGATCACTGATGATCTCAATACTCTCTGGATGTGCGGGCTACCGGGCTACACACCACTTGAGCTCATTGATCTTGCATTTGATTCAGGCTATGTCACGATTCGCAATGCTGCGCCGCTGGCATATGTCCGCACGATGTCAAGCTCTGAGATTGTCTCACTCGCACTAGGGCTAGATCTTCTTCGAGATAGCTTGCTGAATCTTGGCAATGAGCAGGTTTCTCGTATTGATCGTTTATCGCAACGATTGCGTTCACAGATTGGCGCTCACATTTCGATTGCTTCTGGTACCCAAACTGCACACAGGTCAATGATTGCAACTTCGATTGCACGGCGGGTTCCGGTGGAGATGACTTACTACTCATCAACGACCGACCAGGAGACTCGACGAATCGTGACCGCTTACGATTTTTTCCAGGAAAATGATGTTGAGTATTTCCAGGCATACTGCCATACCTCGAATGGAATGAGAACCTTCCGTGTTGATCGGATCGTTACTGCCTCTGTAGCGCAAGAGTCCCAAGAGATAGTCAACGACAAGAAACAGAAAAGTGAGCGAATTCGAGTTGGAGCGACAGTCAGATCCCTTGATCGAACAAGTGCTGAAGCCTTCCGCCTTGCCTTCGAAGAGCTAGAGGTCGGGGCGAGCGTTGCCCTTGAGGCTTTCTCCTCAGATTGGCTAGTCAGGGCAATCATGGCGGGGGCAGGCTCATTAGTGGTCGAGGAGCCGTCGGAAATTCGACAACTAGTCCGCAGGAGCATTGATTCAGCGATAGCACTTTACGAATAGTGTGCGATAGCCTTAACCATCTGATGCAGGCGCTGTTACGCCAAGAAGGAGAA
>JBILEX010000007.1:0-13625 GCA_044351895.1 Candidatus Planktophila sp. | reverse complement strand
CTTAGAGACTTTCACATGCAAGCTTAAGAAAATTCGAGCACCTAGTTCGTGTTCAATATCTTTTCGGGCGCGCATTCCGATGTCTTTCAATCGCTCACCTTTGTGGCCAAGCAAAATTCCTGTCTGGGAATCACGTTCGACGTGGATGGTGGCGTGAATATCGAAGAAAGGACGTGAGCCTTTCTCTTCGCGCTCTGACATTTCATCGATAGTGACCATGATTGAGTGAGGAAGTTCTTCACGAGCGTCGCGCAGTGCAGCCTCGCGAACGAGTTCACAGATGAGTTGTTCGATCCCCTGATCACTCTTCATATCTGTGGGATAGAAAGCTGGGCCAGCAGGGAGGCTCTTTGAAATCAGTGATGCCAGCAAATCAATCTGATCATGAATTGCGGCAGAAATTGGAATGATTTCATCCCAAGTAAAGCCTACGGCGAGTTCATTGATGCCCAGTAATCGCGTAGCAATATTCTTTTTAGAGACTAGATCAGTTTTCGTGACCAGAGCAAATTTCTTTGCGCGAGGATGTTTTGCAATCTCTTGCGCAACAAATACATCTCCAGCCCCTGAAGTTTCATCCGCTGGCAGGCACATCAAAATTACATCAACCGAATCAAGACTCTCCCCCACTACAGCGTTGAGGCGATGGCCAAGGAGCGTCTTTGGCTTGTGAACTCCTGGGGTATCTACAAGAACTGCCTGAAAATCTGCACCATTAATGATTCCGCGAATTGCATGACGAGTGGTATTTGGATGCGGTGATGTGATTGCAATCTTTGATCCAACGAGAGCGTTAATGAGAGTTGATTTTCCTGTGTTTGGGCGGCCAACAATGGCGACAAAGCCCGAACGGAAATCACTCATATACCTATTCTCGCACCAGGCGTAGCCATTTACCTAAACGAGTTGTTCCAGAGAAGTAATTAACTCGACGGCATCGCTTACAGATGTGACGATTTCGGCGGCGCGTTCACCAATAAGGCGATGCGTGCCTTCTGAAGTAGGCGAGTTTATTGGTCCAGGAATAGCCATCACAGGTCGCATCAGCTCGGCTGCATCACGCGCAGTGCGGAGCGATCCACTTCGAAATGCTGCTTCAACTACTAATGTGCTCATTGAAAGGGCTGCGATAATTCGATTTCGAGTGAGAAATCGTGAAGGAAAGGCAGGAGTTCCCGGCATCACTTCACTGACTATTGCACCGAGTTCGGCGATTTCAGTAAATAGCCTCTCGTTACCTGCCGGGTAATTGATATCAATTCCGCTGGCGATGACCGCAATGGTTATACCCTCTGCAATCAAGGCACCTTTATGGGCATGGGTATCAATTCCATAAGCGCCACCGCTGATTATGCTCCATTCGCGATCTACAAAGCCTGCTGCGAAATCGCTTGCGATACGAGCGCCATAGGGCGTTGGATTTCGCGTTCCAACGATTGCAATTGATCGAGTCTTTATTGACTCAATTTTTCCTTTAACGACAAGACCAATGGGAGGAGTTGCGAGGTCATCTAGTTGTGATGGCCAACTAACATCGCCAGGGGTAATAAACACTCCGCCAGCGCTTTCAATCAATTCAAGTAAGGCCGCTGCCCCACCTGGATGCATCTGGGCAAGAGTTTTCTCTGCCTTGCTTGACCTATAAAAACCATCTTTGATCCGCAGCAAAGTCTGGTGTGCACCTTGCGCTCTTATCTCTGAACCCCAAAAAGAACTTCCACCTTCAGTGGCTGCAAAGAGTTCAAGTCTTGCTGATTTATCTTCGTTCAAGATATTCCTCCTTCGCGTAATTCATATGCGTTTGTTACATCCTGCAGTGTGGGTTGATTTCTCCCCGCCAGATCTGCCAGCGTCCAACTCAGGCGAATGACTTTATGCAGTCCCCGTGCCGTCAACCGTTCGTGATCGAGTTCATCATGGAGAAAATTCATGGCAAGACGATCAGGTTTGAAATCGTTACGTAATTCGCGTGCCGGAATTGCACTATTGAGTTCGAATCCGCGGCCCTCAAATCGATCACGTGCAACAAGCCGAGCAGAACGCACACGTTCTGCAATGACTGCACTGGACTCTCCGAGCGTGACAGAAGAGATATCAGCGCGCCCGACTGGTTCAACAGTGATTCGCATATCTATGCGATCCATCAAAGGCCCAGATAACTTTCCGAGATAGCGCCTGACTTGTATCGAGGAACAACTGCAGCCCAAACCTCTGCCAGCAAACTTTCCACATGGACATGGATTGGCAGCTAGGACCAAGAGGAATCGGGAGGGATAAGTGATGTTTCCTATGCTTCGAGCAATTGTGATGGTTCCGGATTCAAGAGGTTGGCGAAGTGAGTCGAGAATTCCAGATGCGCATTCAGGTGCTTCATCAATAAAGAGAACTCCGTGGTGTGCCAGCGAACAAGCACCAGGCCTAATGACATGCGTGCCACCTCCAACCATCGCAACCCGTGTCGCACTGTGATGGGGAGCAACGATCGGCGCAATTCGCGACATCGGTGATCGCTCTGAGAGTGTGCCCGCAACAGAGTGAAGAGCCGTGACTTCTAGGCTTTGTTCGATGGTCAGAGGCGGCAGGATTGTCGGGATACGACTTGCAATCATTGTTTTGCCAGCACCAGGTGGGCCAATTAGTAAGAGGTGGTGTCCACCGGCTGCTGCAACTTCAGCACCAAAACGTGCGCGCATCTGACCAGCAACGTCTTCGAAATCAAGGAGTGGATCAGATACTTCATCTATTGCCTCAGGTGTGTGACTTATTCCTTCGCCAATTCGTAAATAAATCAGGAGTTCACGAAGGTTAGCAAATGCCACAATCTCCATTGATTGCAACAATCCACCCTCACCTATATTTGCAATTGGAATAATCGCACGTTTGACTCCATCGCGATGGCCAGCAATCAGCGCAGGAAGAACTCCATTAACTCCACGGATAGATCCATCCAAACCTAATTCGCCAAGTATCAGGGTTGAATCAATTGCATCTTGCGCGAGCGATCCATGAGCTACCAAGATGGCGAGGGCGATTGCTAGATCAAAACTTGATCCACTCTTGGGAAGCCATGCAGGAGAGAGCGAGACTGTAACTTTTCTATTTGGCCAGTTCTCCCCCGAGTTTGTAAGTGCAGCGCGTACTCGATCGCGTGATTCATTGAGAGCAGCATCTGGAAGTCCAAGTAAGTTGTAATGCGGTAGTCCGTCGCTGATATCAACTTCTACGGTGACTGTATTGCCCGAAAGGCCAACCAGCCCCATAGAGGTGGAACGGCCCAGGCTCACAGAATGTTCTCTCTGAAATCAATGGTGTGCGAACCATCTGCTGCTAATAGCACTGCAGCAACATCGATCGAGAAATCACTTCCTAGTTGATGGTGAGTTGCCAGCCATGCCAACGCAAGACGTTGCAGTCTGCGTGCCTTTTCGCGATTGATTGCCTCTAGTGGATCTCCGAATGCCAACGAAGATCGAGTCTTTACTTCAACGAAATGGAGAAGTGCGTGAGAGTCGCAGGCGATGAGATCAATTTCGCCCTCCTTGATTCGCCAATTCCTTTCAATAATGTCAAAGCCGAGAGTCTCTAGATGTTTTGCAATAGTGGCTTCGCCAAAAGCGCCAATCTGGCGATTTCTATTTGTTCGCTTGTGAGTTGCCGTCATGGAGGGCAGAGTAGGTATCTATCTGCCCGCGCACTATGCGGTGTAGTCGCAATGTGGGTAAGTTAGAGAAGTCCTGCGATATTTGAAAATGATCTACGGTGAATAGGTGCGACACCGAATTTCTGCAAAGCCTCGGTATGAATTTTGGTGATGTACCCCTTATGAGTGGAAAATCCATACTCTGGATAAGTCAGATCCATCTCGCGCATTATTCGATCACGCGTCACCTTGGCAATAATTGATGCCGCACTAATGCAGGTCACAACCTGATCGCCTTTCCACACTGCAAGATTTGGAAGTGCGAGACCTTCGATGGCGTAGCCATCAGTGAGAACATAGGCGGGTGTGATCTCAAGTCCCTGTACTGCTCGACGCATGCCATCAAGATTTGCAGCATGAACACCTCGCGCATCAATCTCTTCATTCGAAATGATGACAACGCTGACTGAAAGGGCATTTTCGGTAACAACATCAAATAAATCTTCTCGATTTTTCTCAGAGATCTCTTTCGAATCTCTGACTTGAGCTAGTTCGCTTGCATGAGGGTCTCGCAGAATCACTGAGGCGACTACTAGTGGACCGGCACATGCCCCTCGACCTGCTTCGTCGACTCCCGCTAATGGAGAAATACCGGCAGCGTAGAGTCGATCTTCGATTACTTTTTGATCACTCACTTGGTTGAAAGAGGGTCCTGAGATGAAATAAATCCGATCTGTTTAATCGGCCAAATTGTTGCGATAACACGTCCAGTAATCTTTTCGACAGGAACCATTCCATTATTAACATCATCTTGATGTACGCGTGAATCACCACTTGCCCCGCGATGATCACCCATGACCCAGACCTTGCCTTCAGGAACTGTGATATTGAAATCTGTATCGCTTGGAGTGTTTCCAGCAAAGATGTATGGCTCGTTAGTTGGCTTTCCATTGATGGTAAGCACTTGATCTTTTGCAACGACATTGTCTCCAGCAACGCCAATAACTCGCTTCACGAGGTATTGCTTTGCTGGGTTTGGAATAATGCCAACAATGACGAGACCTTCGCGAATAGCATTGGTAAATCTGTTTCCATCAAGTGAGCTTGCGTCCGGTAACCATCCGGCAGGATCACGGAAAACGATGACATCCCCGCGGTTAACATCATTTCCAATAAATGGAACTCGATTGACCGCAACGCGATCTTTAATCTGAAGTGTATTTTCCATCGATCCAGATGGAATATAGAAAAATTGTACGAGGAAAGATTTTATGAATAGGGATACAAGTAAAGCCAGAATTACCAAAAGTGGTAACTCGCGAAGGAGTGAACCCTTGCGCATCATTGGTTAATGAGTGCTAAAACTATTCAGCTTTTTTATCAGCTGAAGTCTCTTCGGCTGAGACCTCTTCTGCTGGAGTTTCAACTACTGCTTCAACAACCTCGACTGGTGTTTCAACAACAGTCTCGACAACTGGAGTCTCCACAACTGCCTCAGCGACAGGCTCAACTACAGCCTCAACGATTGGTTCTGGTGTAGAAAGAATTCCATCGCCATAACCTTCAATGCCATCACGCTTTTCGCGAATCTTTGCAGCCTTACCGCGAAGGTCGCGTAGGTAGTAAAGCTTTGCGCGACGAACATCGCCCTTCTTGACGAGTTCGATCTTCTCAATAACCGGTGTATGAACTGGGAATGTGCGCTCTACGCCGACACCGTAAGAAACTTTACGGATTGTAAATGTCTCGCGAACGCCATCGCCTTGGCGACGAATTACGATTCCTTGGAAAACCTGGATACGGCTCTTTGAGCCTTCAATAACGCGAACGTGGATCTTGAGTTCATCGCCAGCGCGGAACTGTGGGATGTCCTTGCGCAATGACTTGGCATCAACGGCATCGAGAATGTTCATTTTCTTCCTCAGGTTTCTTATCTATCGGCGCTCGCTTCTTAGCTGCGCAGAAGGGCTATCTTGCCATAGAAGGGGCCTTGAGCGTAAATCGGCTAGAACTCTACGCCTGCGAGCGCTTCCTGAACTGCGTGAAAGAGGCCAGGACCCGCCGCAACGGTCAGCTTGCGCGCCCCATCGCCAAGGTGGGCAACATCTGCCCCAGCTTCAGTAGCAACGAGAGCACCTGCAGCCCAATCCCATTCCTTAAGGCCCCGTTCGAAGTAACCGTCGAGTGCGCCCATTCCTACATGACATAGATCTACTGCAGCCGATCCCATCCTTCTGATGTCGCGAACACGAGGAAGAAGAGATGCCACCATCGCAATCTGTTCAGTGCGATCTGCAACATCATAAGCAAATCCAGTACCAATGAGTGCGCGATCAAGAGATACATCTGAAGTGCTGCGAATCTTCTCGCCATTATGGAACGCGCCGCCGCCACGAACTGCATGCCAGAGAGAATTGATTGTGGGTGCATAGACAACGCCTACGAGTGAGCCTTCACTATCTCGCGCCGCAATACTTACATTCCATCCGGGTAATCCATAAAAGTAATTGACTGTTCCATCAAGTGGATCGATGACCCATGTAATTCCTGATTTACTCTCGCGGGCCGCGCCTTCTTCGCCGATGATTCCATCATCAGGGCGTTGGGCAAGGATGCTTTCGACAATGAGTGCCTCGGCCTTTTCATCCATCTGAGTGGCAAAGTCAATTGCCACAGATTTTTCGGTGAGATCAAAGTAGGCGGGGCGTTGCATCAGGAGTTGACCAGCAGCCTCAGCCACCTTGCGGGCTAATGGAAGTAATTCTGAGGCGAGGCGAGAAGTCTCTGGGGTCATATCCGCACTTTATCGGTTATTCTGCGCAACATGAGCGAACTGCGGCTAACGGGCAAGAACCCTGAGGGCACCCATCTCACTCTCACCAATCCGACTGGCGAAGAATTTACTGTACGAATCAGCGACACACTGCGCGCAACCGTCAATCAACCTCGCCTTACTGCAGTTGTTGCAAGTGATGACGTTGAGACGATGAGCGTGAAAGAGATTCAGCGTCGCCTTCGTTCGGGCGAGACAATGGATGTTATTGCCCGCGATGGTCACATAAGCATTGAAAAAGTTGAACGATTTGCTGGGCCAATCCTGCAAGAGCGCGTTTATATCTTGGATCAAGCCTTTTCTGTAGTTTTGCGTAAAGAGTCCGCTCGCGATCAGGAGACTTTTCAAGATGTTGTGATTTCACGACTGGCTCCGATGGGAGTCGATAGCGATTCACTTTCGTGGAACACATGGCGTATCGATGATGGAACATGGACGATTGATCTTGCATATCCCAACCGCGATGGCCACGGAAGTGCGACCTGGAACTTTGATCTCAACCGCCGTTCAATTACTGCAACAAATGAGAATGCGCGTTGGATGCTTGGCCAAGAGCCTGCCCCTCGCGTTCAAACTCCAGGGCTGGTGCATGCCGAGCCAAATCACCCTTCACGTATCATCGACTCAATTCCAGATCCAGAACCTGTCCGTGAAACTCCACGCCTTGTCGCAATCCGAGAAACTCCACGTGAAGAAGATCGTGCTGAAGGAATTACTGGTCGCGCCAAAGTTCCATCATGGGATGAAATTATGTTTGGAACTCCTGCTGCGCCTTCTTCAGAATTGCCTGATAACGATCCAATTGATGATCCGTCAGAGGATGACTTTAGAAATTAGTTAGAGATAGGCGCGAGATAAAAGCGCGACCGTTGATTCAATCTCACTAATTCCACCGTGGTGACCCACCATCTCACCCTCTTTTTCCGCGCGCATCGGATCTAGCAAAACTAATCCCCCATGTGGAATTGCAATCAGATCTCCCATGCGATCTGCAGCATCGGCGGTAACAATTTCGCCAAAAAGATGGTCGGCAATAGCTTCTTCTCGCGTATAGATCGCTGCTCGTTCACCAAAAAACTCCCGCCATTTGCCCGCGTAATCAAGGCGTGCGGTTGGAGAATCTGCAGCATCATCAAAATAGATATGACGTGCGCGTGGCTCACCTGCAAGTGTTGTTACGCCATCAAGGAGAGAGTTATCAACGCCCAAAATCAACTTCTCTTCCACGTTAATCATTCCGTGATCCGAGGTAAGCCAGATACGAGTTCCGCGAGGTAACTTCATCACCAGCGCGGAAAGGAGCGCATCGATTCCTGTTAGTGCAGCTAGCCACTTATCTGATCCCACTCCATCACTGTGTCCGGCAGAATCAAGATCATTGACGTAGAGATAGACAAAAGATGGTGTTGCTCTAAGACCTGCTGCTGTTTTTTCGATGAGATCTGTTGGAATATTCGCACCACTATAGGTTGCACCTCGAAATACCGCTTGCGTAAATCCGGTTGTCTCATAGCGCTTGGCTGCAACGTGCGTTACTGAAATTGCGGCCGCTTGTGCGCGCTCAAATAAAGTCGGCAACGGTTGCCAGATAGTCGGATCTACGCGCTCATCCCACTTGAGCGAATTAAGAACTCTTCCGCCACTTCGAGGCACACGAACCGTGTAACCCAGCATGCCATGTGCACCTGGCAGAACACCGGTCATCAACGTTGCAAGACTTGTCGCAGTTGTAGATGGAAAAGACGTTCTCAATGATGCGGTTGCAGTGAGGGATGCAATAGTGGGAATGATGCTCGAATATTTTTCGATGACATCTGCGCCTAGTCCATCAACGAGAAAAAGAAGTTCACGGCCTGCCGGACTTTCGGTGATCTCCAGACGATTCTCGGCATCGGCTAAGCCAAGGGAGGCAAAGATTGATGGCGTGATATCGGCTAAGTGCACGGGTATATGTTCTCACGGGTATTGTTGCCGCCGTGAGTATTCGTTATTCGGCAGAAGTAGCAGCAGCCCTGAAATCCGGTGCACCGATCGTTGCACTCGAATCAACAATCATCAGTCATGGACTTCCACGTCCTTCAAATTTGAGCGTTGCCATTGAGGTTGAAGAGATTGTGCGCGCACATGGTGCTGCTCCTGCAACTATTGCCATTCTCGATGGCGTTGTCTGTGTGGGACTTGAAGCCGATCAGCTCACAGAGATAGCAAACCGCGACGACATTGCCAAGGCATCGATACGAGATCTTGCAATGATCCGCGCACTCAAATCAAGCGCAGCGACAACTGTTGCCGCCACTTCACATATTGCAGGTCTTGCCGGCATTAAAGTATTTGCGACAGGGGGCTTGGGTGGCGTTCATCGTGGTGCCAATGAATCATTCGATGAATCAGCGGATCTAGGAGCGCTTGGAAAACTCGATATCGCAATTGTCTGTGCGGGCGTTAAATCAATCCTCGATGTTGGTGCAACCTTAGAACGTCTTGAAACACTTTCTATTGGCCTTGTGGGATATAAGACCAACGCCTTCCCTGGTTTCTATCTCACTGATTCTGGCTTCACTCTGGAGCACCGAGCAGAGAACGCCGAAGAGATTGCCGCAATCATAAAAGCCCGCCGCGAACTCAAGACGGATTCGACCGCTTTGGTCGTTGCAAACCCAGTTAAAGAAGAGATGGATCGCACACGACATGATGCAATTCTCGCAAGTGGTCTTGCTGGCGCAGTTGCACAAGGAGTAACTGGAAAGGCTGTTACGCCTTTCTTGCTCGAGCATTTCCATACTGCAAGTCACGGTGAATCTTTGAAGGTTAATATCGAAATTATTAAATCAAATAGCGCACTTGCTGCCGACATTGCAGTAGCTCTTACAAAGTAAAAATCATGAGCATCAAGGTCTATTGCATTGGTGATCTGATGCTCGACATCGTTGCTCAGATTCCAACATCCCCGCATGATCTTCACTTAGGAAATGACACTCGCACTGTGATTTCAACTCATGGAGGTGGCGCAGGAGGAAATGTTGCATCTTGGCTAGCAGTGCTTGGAAATGATGTGACGATGGTTGGGCGAATTGGGAACGATGCTGCCGGCTCTGCAATAACTGCAGAATTCGATGCACTCGGTATCTCTTACGGTGAGATTGTGAAAAAAGGTTTTCACACCGGCGTTGTTATCTGCCTTGTTGATCCATCCGGAGAGCGAACCATGCTTGCAGATAATGGTGCCAATGCAGGCCTTGCCGTAAGCGATCTACCTGCACTCGATGGTGTCGATGCCATCTATCTCACTGGATACGCACCGCTTGCTCCACTTTCACGCGCAGGTGTCTTAGAGATGATTGAGATTATCAATAAGCTCCAGATCCCAATCGTCTTTGATCCTGCAACTGTCGGTGGAATGCAAGGTGTTCCAGTTGAAGAGATTCTTTCGTGGTGCGCACTCATGGATACAGTCATCATGAATGAAGAGGAGGCAATCTACTTAAGTGGATTAAGCAACCTTGAATCTGCACTTAACTTCTTCGTTGAACACACTCATCGCGTCATCATCAAACGTGGTTCAGCAGGAGCAATTGGTTTAGAACGAGGCGGTCAAATCATTTCTGTCGAAGCACAGACAACCGAGGTCGTTGATACAACTGGTGCCGGAGATGCATTTGCCGCCGGATTTATCGATGCATTCACAGGTCGGCGCGACTTTTCCCATGCAATGGAGCGAGCAAGTGCCGTTGCTGGTCACTGTGTTGCAAACGTCGGTGCCAGAGGGCGTGTAGGTACACAGATTTAGCCCCACCTCTTGGCACAATTCACGCCATGGCAACAGCAAAGAAGACCACAGCAACTAAAGGCAAGAAGGCAGCGGCAGGACCAAAGCCTGGAGAGTTCGCCGGCAAGATTGTTGATATCGATGTCTCGTCAGAGATGTCAGAGTCTTTCCTTGAATATGCGTACTCAGTTATTTACTCTCGCGCACTTCCAGATGCACGTGACGGACTTAAACCAGTTCACCGCCGCATCTTGCATCAGATGGCAGATATGGGACTTCGCCCAGATCGCGGTCATGTAAAGAGCGCGCGTGTTGTCGGTGAAGTAATGGGTAAGTTGCACCCACACGGTGACGGCGCAATCTATGACGCACTTGTTCGTATGGCGCAATCATTTTCAATGCAACTCCCACTAATCGATGGACACGGAAACTTCGGTTCACTCGATTCTGGACCTGCCGCGATGCGTTACACCGAGGCACGATTAGCATCTGCAGCTCTTGCGATGGTCTCTGAATCTGATGAGAACACAGTCGACTTCGGTCCAAATTACGATGGACAGCTCTCTGAACCACTTGTCCTTCCTGCTGCCTATCCGAACTTGCTCGTCAACGGTGGTTCAGGAATCGCTGTAGGTATGGCAACAAATATGGCACCACATAACCTCGGTGAAGTTATAGCTGCGACAAAGTTCTTGATTGATAATCCAAAGGCGACGCTCAATCAATTGATGAAACATGTGCAGGCTCCAGATTTTCCAACTGGCGGAGAGATTGTCGGTATCGAGGGCGTCCGTGAGGCATATGCCACCGGTAAGGGGTCTTTCAAAGTTCGCGCAACTGTAGAGATTTCAAAAGTAACTTCACGCAAAATGGGAATCATCATCAAAGAACTTCCATTTAATATCGGCCCAGAAAAAGTTGTTGAGCGTATTGCGGATCTTGCTAAGGCTAAGAAGATTCAGGGAATTTCCGACATCGTCGATCTTACCGATGGCCAGACAGGCACCAACGTCGTAATTGAGCTTAAGAATGGCTTTGAACCAGAAGATGTTCTTGAGAAGCTCTACAAGTTAACTCCGATGGAAGATGCCTTTGCCATCAACGCTGTCGCGCTAGTCAAGGGCCGTCCTCAGACATTGGGACTCAAAGAGCTCTTGCAAGTCTTTATCGATCACCGTATTGAGGTTGTTACTCGCCGATCTGAGTTTAGAAAAGCGAAGGCATCTGCGCGCCTGTTGATGGTTGATGGACTTTTGAAGGCAATTATTGATATCGATAAGGTCATCAAGATCATCCGTGGCAGTGAAGATGCAACCGCAGCAAAGGCTTCGTTAATCAAGGATTTCAAACTTAATGACGAACAGGCCACATATATCCTCGATATGCCGCTTCGTCGCCTAACCAAGATGAGCAAACTTGAACTTGAAAGTGAACAGAAAGAACTCAAGAAGATCATCGCTGATCTCACTGCGCTGCTCAAAAGCGATGAGAACATCAGAGCTTTGATCTCAACAGAGCTCACTGCAGTTGCAAAGTCCTATGCAACTCCCCGACGTACACGTATTGGTGAATAAGTAACCAATTTCGTACCTACTGCCACTGTGTGGGAGACTTACTCAAATGATCGCAACTTCCGCCCTTGAGCTTCGCGCTGGGGCCAGACTCCTTGTTTCTGGGGTCAACGTTCGCATCAATCACGGAGATCGCATCGGATTTGTTGGACGTAACGGTGCAGGCAAATCAACTCTTGCCAAGGTTCTAGCAGGAGAGACTCTTCCTGCAGGTGGCGCTATACAACGTACCGGCAAGATCGGATATCTCCCCCAAGATCCCCGCACTGGTGAAGACCAAGGAACCGTTATTGAACGCATTTTATCTGCGCGCGATTTAGATCAAATTGCAGCGCGTATGACCCAAGTTGAACAAGAGATGGCGACTACTGAAGGCGCTGCGCTCGAAAAGGCGATGGAGCGTTACACCCGAGTCGATGCAGAATTCCAAGCAGCTGGTGGTTATGCCGCAACTGCCGAAGCAGAAGCTATCGCTACCTCGCTTGGAGTATCTGAAGCCGTCTTTGGAAATCAACTAGACACACTTTCTGGTGGTCAGCGACGCCGTATTGAACTTGCGCGCATTCTCTTCTCAGGTGCTGAAACACTTTTGCTCGATGAGCCAACCAACCACTTAGATGCTGATTCCATTATTTGGTTGCGTAACTACCTCAGCACTTACTCAGGCGGGCTCGTCATCATCTCGCACGATGTAAACCTGATTGAACAGGTTGTAAATAAGGTCTTCTATATCGATGGCAACCGTAACGTTATCGATGTCTATAACTTGGGCTGGCGACAGTACCTTTTGCAGCGCGAACAAGATGAACATCGCCGCAAGAAAGAGCGTGCCAACGCCGAAAAGAAGGCCGAAATCTTGCAGAAGCAGGGCGAAAAGATGCGCGCTAAGGCTTCAAAGGCAACAGCTGCTCAAGGCATGTTGCGTCGAGCTGAAAAACTTCGCTCTTCACTTGATGATGTCCGCGTTAAAGATAAGGTCGCAAAGCTGCGCTTTCCTACTCCTGCTCCTTGTGGAAAGACTCCCTTATCTGGTGAAGAACTATCTAAGAACTATGGCTCCCTCGAGATCTTCACCGACGTTTCTTGCGTTATTGATAAGGGCTCTCGCGTTGTCATCTTGGGACTCAACGGCGCTGGCAAAACAACTCTTCTTAAGATTCTGGCTAACCAACTTGAATCAGATACCGGCACCGTCGAACATGGCCACGGGTTAAAACTTGGTTACTACGCGCAGGAACATGAAATGCTCGATTTCGATCGCACAATTCTTGAAAATATGATGTCTTCCAAGGATGACCTTCGTGAGCCTGAAGCGCGTAACGTGCTTGGTTCATTCCTCTTCGTAGGAGACGATGTTCATAAGCCAGTGAAGGTTTTATCTGGTGGAGAGCGAACTCGCCTTGCTTTAGCAACCCTAGTTGTCTCAGCAGCAAATGTTCTCCTGCTCGATGAGCCAACTAATAACTTAGATCCCGCATCACGTGAGGAGATCTTGGGCGCACTCGGTGAGTATCAAGGCGCAGTAGTGATGGTCTCTCACGATGAAGGCGCTGTACAAGCCCTTAAGCCAGAGCGCGTGATCTTGTTGCCAGATGGCGATGAAGATATTTGGAAAGACGAATACTTCGACCTAGTCGCAATCGACTAGTTAAGCGTCGATTCGGTCGCGATCGATTTCAGCTGTTGAGATAAATTCTTTACGTGGAGCAACATCGTTACCCATCAAAAGCTCAAACATCTTCTCTGCAGCCGTTGCATCTGAAACTGTAATGCGACGAAGTGTGCGCGCATCTGGGTCCATCGTTGTTTCACGAA
>JBILEX010000099.1:0-4024 GCA_044351895.1 Candidatus Planktophila sp. | reverse complement strand
AAAAGAGTTAAAGGTAGGACAACAGGGTCTCTTCGCAGGCAAGGTCGGCGTGTTCAATGGCAAGCGCCAATTGGCCCATCCAGATTACGAACTTATTCCTGACGGAAACGATGTTGATGCAGCCGTCGAAGGATTTGCAGGCAAGTATCTACCGATGTATCCAGCATCTGCAAAGTTGCCATCTTGGAAAATCTTGAAATGTATTGAGCTCTGCATCGGTGCACTTGATGAGATTTCTGATCCGATTCCTCAGATAATTCTTGATAAACACAAGTATCCCTCCCTGCGGCAAGCACTTGTGCAGATACATCAACCGGCAGATTTAGAAAGCGCTGAGCGAGCCCGTGAGCGTCTCACCTTTGATGAGGCATTCATCTTGCAGCTCCTACTCGTGAGCCGAAAAGAGAAGATGAAGGCCCTCGATGCAATTGCTCGAGTAAAGCGTGATGGAGGAATTCTTGCCGCCTTTGATCAATCACTTCCATTTGAACTCACAGCTGGACAGGTTGCTGTTGCCGCTGAGATAGAAAGTGATTTAGCGCAATCTCATCCAATGCATCGCTTATTACAAGGTGAAGTTGGTTCTGGAAAGACTGTAATTGCATTGCGCGCGATGCTGGCCGTAGTCGACAGCGGTGGACAGGCTGCGCTGTTGGCGCCAACAGAAGTATTGGCAGCTCAGCACCTTCGTACAATTGAGAAATTGATGGGAGAACTTGCGCACGGAGGAATGATTGGCGCGTCAGAGATTGCAACGCGCGTAACCCTTATTACTGGATCTCAGAGCGCATCTGAACGTAAAGATGCTTTGACACTTGCGGCCAGTGGTGCTGCCGGCATTGTCATAGGAACCCACGCACTTCTGAGCGCATCAGTGGAGTTTAAAGATTTAGGGCTCATTGTGGTTGATGAGCAACACCGCTTCGGTGTTGAACAACGAGATGCGCTTAAAGGTAAAGCAAAAATTCCGCCGCATTTGCTCGTTATGACTGCCACCCCAATTCCTCGTACCGTTGCGATGACTGTCTTCGGTGATTTAGATGTCTCAACGTTGCGAGAACTTCCTTTGGGACGTGCTCCAATTACCACTCACGTTGTTAACACGTTAGAAAAGCCCGCGTTTCTGGAAAGAGCATGGGAGCGAATTTGTGAAGAAGTTTCGCAAGGACACCAAGCCTATGTTGTCGCTTCCCGTATCAGTGCTGATGTCACCGAAGATGCCGATATTGACTTCCTTCTTGGAACAACATCTCTTGAACTGGCCAGTGTGGATGAGTTAGCGCCCAAACTTGCAACTGGTGCGCTGAAAGGAGTGCGGGTAGCTCCACTCCATGGTCGCCTTTCCAGTGAACTCAAAGATGCCACCATGAGCGCATTTGCAGCACACGAGATCGATGTTCTTGTCTCAACAACTGTGATCGAAGTTGGCGTAGATGTGCCTAATGCGACAGTAATGGTGATCATGGATGCAGAACGCTTCGGCGTATCGCAATTACACCAATTGCGAGGACGTGTAGGTCGTGGCACATCACCTGGACTATGTATTTTGATGACAACAGCCATCGCAGATACTCCAGCTCGAATTCGCCTCGAAGCTGTCGCAGGAAGTACCGATGGCTTCGAACTTTCACGGATTGATTTAGAGCAACGCCGCGAAGGAGATGTTTTAGGGTCTGCTCAATCCGGCTCTCGCTCACATCTACGCTTACTTCGAGTGTTACGGGATGAAGACTTGATTCTCACCGCGCGCGCAGATGCGCAGGATTTACTGGCTAATGATCCTGATTTATCAAGCCACCTACAATTAGCTAAAGAATTCGCTAAAGTTGAAGATGACGAAGCTTCCGATTTCATAGATAAGGGTTAGGTCGATGAGAATTATTGCTGGCCTAGCTAAAGGCAGAAACATCTCTGCAGTTGCGCAATCAACTCGACCAACATCAGATCGAGCGCGAGAAGCGCTCTTCTCATCTCTGGCATCTGAGTTTGGAGATTTTGATGGTCTCAATGTTCTAGATCTCTACTCAGGTACTGGCGCTATTGGACTTGAGGCACTTTCTCGGGGCAGCGCTACCGTTCACTGTGTTGAAAGTAATGAAAAGGCCTCACAGTCGATCCTTGCTAACTATGAGGGGATTAAGAGTTCGCAGTTTCCAGGCAACTTCCATCTCTATTCAATGGCGGTAGATCGTTTTCTAGAAGGACCTGCGCCAATGCAGTATCACTTTATATACATTGATCCACCATATGAATTTTCAGATATTGAAGTTATTGAAAATCTCATAGCAATCGTTGATGGAAAATTTATTCATCCTGATGGTCTTATTGCAGTGGAGAGAAATAGCAGAGTGCGAGAGTTGAGCTGGCCGTATGGCCTCGAGCAACTTAGAGAAAAAAACTATGGTCAAGCAACGATTTTCTACGGCGTTCCTACGCCTGAAATGGATCTCGGCTGATCTTCTTGCTAGCGTTTGCCATATGAAGCGCGCTGTTTGCCCCGGATCTTTCGATCCCGTGACCCTAGGGCACCTCGATATCATCGAACGTGCCAGCGCCCAATTCGATGAAGTAGTCATCGCAGTATTGGTTAATCGCACTAAGTCGAGCATGTTTACAGTGCAAGAGCGTATGGAGATGATCACAAAGACGACCGCGCATCTTCCAAATATCAGAGTCGATTCTTGGTCAGGACTTCTCGTTGAGTACTGCAAGAGCAACGATATTCAAAGCATTGTTAAGGGGCTTCGAGCTGTGACTGACTTCGACTACGAGTTGCAGATGGCCCAAGTTAATCTCCAGGCATCAGGCGTTGAGACAATGTTTATGGCAACAGCGCCAGCACATTCGTTCCTCTCTTCATCTCTCGTTAAAGAGCTTGCTCATTACGGGGGAGATGTATCATCAATGGTTCCAAAGATCGTGAACGAGGCTCTTAAAGCTCGAGTAGCAGAAAGTGGTAACTGACCATGGATTCAATTGAAAAACTCAATGCAGCCATAACTCTCATTGAAGAAGCACGTGGAGTTCCACTTTCCGCCTCCTGTGTTGTTCACCGTGGTGAAATTCTAGAAATTCTCGATGGAGCACGAGTTTCTCTGCCTTCAGATCTTGATCAGGCAATTGAAATCATCTCTGCACGTGAACGTATTCTTGAGGAAGCGCGCACGAGTGCAGAACATTTGATCGCAACGGCTCGCGAAGATGTTTCACGAATGGTTGAACAGACTGCAATAGTTCAAGCAGCGCGTGATGAGGCGCAACGTATTCTTGATGATGCACGCGCTGTTGCTGATGAAGAGCGTGCAGAAGTTGAAAGTTATATTGACGGTCGTCTTGCGACACTCGAAGTCATTTTGAACAAGACAATGGAAGCTGTTGCTCGAGGTCGCGAGCGCCTTGAAGGTGCTGGCGACAAGGATGTTCTTTCGCAACTTTCAGAAGAAAAGTAAGAGTTCCTTAAGTGGTTAAGCCTTCCCATATTTACCATCTGAATACACACGAGGTGCCTCGTCGCGCTGGTGAGATGAAGGAGTATCAACTCGATCTCGTTGTTCCTGAGCCGTTGGGCGTTCCGTTAATCGCGGTCCAGATTGGCTCTATCGTGGAAGTCGATGCCCGCCTCGAAGCCGTGACCGAGGGAATTTTGCTCAGCGCAGAGATATTTGCAGTTGCAACTGGTGAATGTATCCGTTGCTTAGACCCTGTGGAATTAGAGATAGATCGTAGAATTCAAGAGCTCTATCTTTACGAAGATGATGGCTCAAAGAAGAAGAGCAACTCGAAAAAGAGTGAGCCGGTGGATGATGATCTTGATGAGGTAGAACTTCTCTACCTTGATGGCGTCATCATGGATCTTGAGCCACCAATTCGTGATGCGATTGTGCTCGATCTACCCGTGAATCCACTCTGTGACCCCGATTGCCTAGGGCTCTGCCCGGACTGTGGCCAGAAGTGGGAGTTACTGCCAGAGGACCACGCCCACGAGGTGATTGATGCTCGCTGGGCAGGTCTGGATGGGCTGGAT
>JBILEX010000098.1:0-4051 GCA_044351895.1 Candidatus Planktophila sp. | reverse complement strand
GATCATCTGCATCCCTACTTATTTCTTGCGGCGCTGCTCATCTACCCAGAACATCGCAATTGATGTTGCAACGCTTGCGTTGAGAGACTCAGTACTCGCCATAATTGGAATTGAGACAACGAGATCGCACTTTTCACGCACTAGTCGTGAAAGTCCTTTACCTTCGCTACCTACAACGATCATGAGGTGTTCCTTTGCAACTTTCATCTCACTCAAAGTCACATCGGCCTCACCATCAAGACCAACTACAAAACAACCTAGTTTTTGAGCATCTTCAATGGTGCGGGCAAGGTTTGTCACCTGTGCAACGCGCAGGCGGGCTGCTGCGCCAGCCGATGACTTCCATGCAGCAGCAGTCATTGCAGCAGCACGGCGCTCAGTCATTACAACACCTGCTGCGCCAAATGCTGATGCGCTTCGAACAATTGCACCGAGGTTGCGTGGATCAGTCACGCCATCGAGTGCGATGATCATCATTGGATGATTTGCTTGCTCTGCAATCTCTTGGAAACTTGAATATTGATAAGGCTTAATTGCCAAGATAATTCCTTGGCTATTGGCGTTGATATTTTCGATCTCAGCACGATGTACTTCACGGATATTGAGCCCGTGATGTAGCGCTAATTTGAGAGATTCGGCAACGCGATCATCGACATCGATACTGCGCGCAACAATGAGTTCGGTTGCAGGAACATTTTCGCGAAGTGCCTCAAGAACTGCGTTACGACCAGAAACAATTTCGCCCTTTGGTTTTTCACTTCGTCCACGAGGAGATGCAGCAGCACGTGGTGAAGAAGTTCCGCCGCGCTTTCCATCTTTCTTCTCTGCAGCTTTCTTTCGCTTCGCGGCTGCGTGATAAGGACGGTCCTCAGCCTTAGGTGTTGGCCCCTTGCCTTCAAGGCGACGCTTATTGTTTCCACCGGATCCTGATGAAGGACCCTTCTTTGATCCGCGAACTGCGCCACGTGGTTTTGAATTACCAGCCATTTATTTACTCTCACTTCGTGTGATCGACCATCGTGGCCCTTGTGCGCTATCTTCAATAGTAATTCCCAGTGCGATTAAGCCATCGCGAATCGCATCTGCTGCAGCGAAATCTTTACGTAGTCGCGCTGCCTCGCGCTGAGCAAGAGCTAACTTGATCGTTCCATCAAGGGCCGCTGTCATATCTTCGCCTGCTCCTGCGGTTGCAAAGGCTGGATCAAAAGGATCACAACCAAGGATTTCAAGTGCTCCGCGGATCTCATTAGCTGAAGAAGCAATGCCGCTCTTATCTCCTGCAGTGATTGCGATATTTCCAAGGCGTAGCGCCTCTGATATACCGGCAAGAGCTTGTGGCACAGCTAAATCATCATTCATCGCAGCAGCAAATGCATCACTGACCACCGGTGTAGGTGTGACGCCAAGAATTTCAACTGAGCGATTCAAGAATGATTCGATGCGACCAAATGCAATTGCTGATTCAGCAAGTGCTTCGTGTGAGAACTCAAGCATTGATCGGTAGTGAGCACTACCGAGATACCAACGAAGTTCGATACCGCGTACGGTTTTAAGCAACTCCTGCACTTGTAGTGAATTGCCAAGTGACTTGCTCATCTTCTCACCGGAGGCTGTTACCCAAGCATTGTGTAGCCAGCGCTTTGCAAACCCATAACCAGCTGCTTCAGATTGTGCTATCTCGTTTTCGTGATGAGGGAAAATTAAATCAAGCCCACCGCCGTGAATATCAAAACTCTCGCCTAAGTAGGCATGCGCCATCGCAGAACACTCTAGGTGCCATCCCGGACGTCCGGCGCCCCACGGAGTTGGCCACGATGGGTCGCCAGCTTTTGCAGCTTTCCATAGCGCGAAGTCACGCGGATCTTTCTTAATTGTTTCATCAGCATCTGCAGCGCTCTGTAAGTCATCAACGTTTTGTCGCGACAAAGTGAGATATGACTTTAACTTGCGAACCTCAAGATAGACATCGCCGTTACCGGGGGCGTATGCCGCACCACGTTCTATCAAAATCTGCATAAGCTCGATCATCTGTGTCACATGGCCTGTAGCGCGTGGCTCATATGTGGGAGGCAAGACATTTAGGGCTGCGTAGGCATCGCTAAAAGCGCGCTCATATTTCATCGCAACTGCCCACCACGGCATCTCTTCGTGGACTGCCTTATGCAAAATCTTGTCATCGATATCTGTGACGTTACGAATAAACGTGACGTTATATCCACTCTTTGTGAGCCAGCGACGCAAAATATCGAAGTTCACACCAGAGCGAACATGGCCGATATGTGGAGGTGCTTGGACGGTAGCGCCGCAGAGATAGATCCCCACTTCACCAGCCTTGAGTGGAACGAAGGGAGAAGTGGTTCGCGTGAGGGTGTCATATAACGATAGCGAACTCATGCGCTAAGTCTACCTTGTGAAAAAACTGATTAATTCTTGGTAATCAACACAGATGCAATGGCAGCAATGCCTTTTCCTTCACCTGTTAGGCCAAGTCCATCAGTTGTTGTTGCAAGCAGTGCGACGTCAGCACCGCCGAGGGCCGCAGAGAGCGCTGCAATTGCCTCAACTCGCCGCGCGCCAATCTTTGGGCGATTGCCGATAACTTGCACTGAAACATGTGAGATCGAATATCCGGCTGCATGTACTAGACGTGTTGTCTCTTGCAATAACTGCGCGCCACTTGCACCCGCATATTCAGGACGTGATGTTCCAAAGTTACTTCCGAGATCGCCAAGGTTGGAAGCGGCAAAGAGCGCATCACAGATTGCATGTGCTGCAACATCACCATCTGAATGTCCATCCACACCAGTTTCATCTGGCCAGAAGAGACCGGCTAAATGAAGTGGGCGACCATCAGCAAATGCATGTGCATCAACGCCAACTCCCGTTGAGAAGTCATGAGTCTTACCAAGGAATTGC
This sequence comes from Candidatus Planktophila sp., assembly GCA_044351895.1. Lineage (GTDB taxonomy): Bacteria > Actinomycetota > Actinomycetes > Nanopelagicales > Nanopelagicaceae > Planktophila. Next base: position 1,135 of record JBILEX010000098.1, on the reverse strand, counting down.
AGCGCTGTCGCTAAATCAGATGGCGTTGTGATCTTGATGGCGCGTTCTTCACCTTCAATAACTCTAACGCGAGCACCTAGTTTTTCAACCAGGGCAGCATCATCTGTTGCATCAGACTTACTTTGGTGAGCTCTCGTCAACAGGTCATAAGTAAAACCTTGTGGCGTTTGTACACGACGAAGTGGTGCACGATCTGGCGTAGCAGTCACATATCCATCACCGTCAACAACTTTGACTGTATCTACTTGTGCAAGTCCTGGGATTACAGCGACATCACCAGATTTCAGCGCTGCGATTACACGTCGAGCTAAATCGCTACTTGCTAGTGCGCGTGCGGCATCGTGAACCAATACAAACTCTGCGCTTTGTGAGACTGCGGCTAAACCTATTCGAACGCTTTCGCTACGAGTCGATCCACCGGTAACAACGGTTGCGCGATCGCTTGCAATAGTGCGGATTGCATCTTCGTAACCAGCGGGCGCAGTAATCACGATCTCATCGACAACCGCAGAAAGTGATGCCAAGGCATGTTCAATGAGTGTGCGATCTCCGAGAGTTATGAGCGCTTTGGGAATTGTTGCTCCGAAGCGTTCGCCGCTACCTGCAGCAGCGATGATGGCAGCGATCATGGGTACTTCTTGCGTTAGGAAGCAAGAACCTCATCAAGAATAGTTGCGGCCTTTATTTCGTCTGTGTGCTCAGCAAGTGCGAGCTCTGAGACGAGAATCTGCTTAGCCTTCGCAAGCATGCGCTTCTCGCCTGCTGAAAGTCCACGATCTAGATCGCGACGATAGAGATCGCGAACAACCTCTGCGACCTTAATGACATCACCAGAAGCAAGCTTTTCTAGGTTGGCCTTGTAGCGGCGTGACCAGTTTGTTGGCTCTTCTGTATATGGCTGGCGAAGAACGCTAAATACGCGATCTAATCCGGCGCTATCAACAACATCGCGGACACCGACGAGATCTACATTATCTGCAGGAACGCGGACAGTGAGATCGCCTTGTGCAACCTTTAGAACGAGATAGGTCTTCTCTTCACCCTTAATAACTCGAGTTTCAATTGCCTCGATAAGAGCTGCTCCGTGATGAGGATAAACAACGGTTTCGCCGACCTTAAATGTCATGTGTTGCCC
>JBILEX010000008.1:0-13596 GCA_044351895.1 Candidatus Planktophila sp. | reverse complement strand
TTGCTACATAACCAAGGGGAGAGGTTTTAACCATGCCTGCATTAGTTCTGCTGGGAGCACAGTGGGGCGATGAGGGCAAGGGTAAAGCTACCGACATCCTCGGTGATCGCGTTGATTATGTAGTTCGCTATCAAGGTGGCAATAACGCAGGACACACTGTTGTTATCGGCGATCAAAAATATGCGCTACATCTTCTTCCATCTGGAATTCTCTCTCCGAATGTTGTTCCGGTAATCGGTAACGGAGTTGTAATTGATCCAGGTGTTCTTCTTGAAGAGATCAAAGGTTTAACCGAGCGTGGAATCGATTGTTCAAAACTTGTTATTTCTACAAATGCGCACTTGATCACTCCTTATCACCGCACCATCGATAAGGTGACTGAACGTTTCCTCGGTAAATCAAAGATTGGAACAACAGGTCGCGGTATTGGTCCGGCCTATGCCGACAAGATCAACCGCATCGGTATTCGTGTTCAAGATCTCTTTGATCCATCAATCTTGCGTCAAAAGTTAGAGGCTGCGCTGCGCGATAAGAACCAGATTCTCATCAAGGTCTTCAACCGCAAGAACATTGATGTTGATGATGTGTTGAATGAATACCTTGCCTATGCAGAGATTTTGCGCCCATATGTTGCAGATACTGTCTTGCTTCTTGACCAGGCACTCAAGGCTGGAAAGCGCGTGCTTCTCGAAGGTTCTCAAGGAACTCTGCTCGACGTTGATCACGGAACATATCCATATGTAACCTCATCAAATCCAACTGCAGGTGGAGCATGCACAGGTTCTGGAATCGGACCAACACAGATCGGTCGTGTTATCGGAATCGTTAAGGCTTATACAACTCGCGTTGGATCTGGGCCTTTCCCAACAGAGCTCTTCGATGAAGATGGAGAAAAACTTCGCACTATCGGTGGTGAAATCGGTGTAACAACTGGACGTGCCCGTCGCTGTGGTTGGTACGACGCTCCTATTGCACGCTATGCAGTACGCGTTAATGGTCTAACAGATTTCTTCCTCACCAAGCTCGATGTGTTAACTGGCTGGGAGAAGATCCCAGTTTGTGTGGCATATGAAATCGATGGCAAGCGCGTAGAAGAACTTCCATCATCGCAATCAGATTTCCACCACGCAAAGCCAATTTATGAATACTTACCGGGCTGGAGTGAAGATATCTCTGGTGCTCGCAAACTCAGCGATCTTCCAAAGAACGCTCAGGCTTACATTGCATTCCTTGAAAAAATCTCAGGTGCGCCGATGAGCGCCATCGGCGTCGGGCCGGGTCGAGATCAGACAATTGTTGTAAAGGATTTCATCTAAACCATGAAAATCCTCCTAGTCGGAAGCGGCGGTCGCGAACACGCACTCGCACTAGGACTCAAGGAAGATAAAAAGTGCAGTGAGCTACATGTCGCACCCGGCAATCCCGGAATCGCAGAGATTGCAACAACACATCCCCTTGAAATCACAGATAACCAGGCAATTTTTAGTCTGGCGCAATCACTTGGCGTCGATCTCGTTGTTATTGGTCCTGAAGTTCCACTTGTTAACGGTGTAGCAGATCTCTTGCGTGCTGCAGGCATTGCAACCTTTGGTCCATCAAAAGCCGCTGCAGCGCTCGAAGGATCGAAAGATTTTGCAAAAGGTGTAATGCGAGACGCGGGTGTTCCAACTGCAAAGAGTTTTACATGCCGCACACAATCTGAGATTGAGTCCGCACTCGATTCATTCGGTGCGCCATATGTTGTTAAAGATGATGGCCTCGCGGCAGGCAAAGGTGTTGTTGTTACCAGTGATCGCGATGAGGCACTCGCACATGCACTTTCATGCGACGCGGTTGTGATTGAAGAATTTCTCGATGGTCCTGAGATTTCACTCTTCGGAATCTGTGATGGCAGAAACGTTCTGGCGATGGAGCCAGCACAAGACTTCAAGAGAGCTCTCGATAATAATCAAGGACCAAACACTGGTGGAATGGGTGCTTACTCACCGTTGCCTTGGGCACCAGAAGACATTGTCGAAGAGACCTATGAGAAAGTTTTAGCACCCGTTGTCGCAGAGATGGCCGCCCGCGGAACTCCATTCATCGGACTTCTTTATGCTGGTCTTGCGCTAACAAGGAGTGGACTTAAAGTAATTGAATTCAATGCTCGCTTTGGTGATCCTGAAACTCAAGTATTGATTCCACGATTGGTTACACCTCTCGCTGATTTGCTGTACAAGGCTGCAACTGCCGATCTTGACGACACAGTTCTCCACTGGAGAGATCAATCTGCCGTCACTGTGGTTCTTGCATCGCAGGGATATCCGCAATCTCCAGTCATTGGTTTGCCGATCACATCGCCCGCCTCCGGCGATTCAACAATTGTTTTCCATGCCGGCACCGCTGAAAGAGATGGATCACTCATTTCAAGTGGTGGCCGCGTGATGACGGTGACTGGAATTGGTGACGATCTCGAATCAGCCCGCCATCGCGCCTACTCACAGATTTCTACCATCGACCTCGAGGGCTCTTTTTATCGGAGTGATATCGCCCTGGTTGCGTCGCTAGCCCAGGTAGAGAATTAATTAAGGGAGAATGCACCAGTGAGCGTATTAGCTAACCGTTATGCATCTGCGCAGATGCGCGCCATCTTTGCCCCTGAAGAAAAGATCATTGCAGAGCGCAAGCTTTGGATTGCAGTCGCTCGTGCGCAATCAGCGCTCGGACATACCATCCCTGATTCAGTCATCGCCGATTACGAAAAAGTAATCACCAAAGTTGATCTTGCATCAATTGACGCCCGTGAAAAAGTTACACGTCACGATGTAAAGGCGCGTATTGAAGAGTTCAACGCACTTGCAGGACATGAGGCAATCCACGCGGGAATGACAAGCCGCGATCTGACCGAAAATATTGAAGCACTTCAAATCAAAAATGGCCTTGATCTCATCGGAGATAAAGTCATCGCAACGCTGGCAGCACTTGCCGCTAAAGCAGTGCTCTATGCCGATCAACCGATTGCAGGTCGTTCACATAATGTTCCGGCACAGATCACAACACTTGGAAAACGATTTGCAAGTGCTGCAGAAGAACTTCTCTTTGCCTATGAGCGTTTAGTTGCACTGCAAGAGCGTTACCCGATGCGCGGAATCAAAGGTCCTGTCGGTACCGCACAAGATTCAATTGATCTCTTAGGGTCATCTGAGGCGCACCATTTACTTGAGCAAAAAGTTGCTGCCGAACTCGGATTCTCTCGCGTACTTGATTCAACTGGTCAGATCTATCCACGTTCATTTGATTACGATGTTCTAACAACGTTGGTACAACTCGCAGCATCTCCATCATCGCTTGCCACCTCAATACGTTTGATGGCAGGTGCTGAACTTGTAACTGAAGGCTTTAAGCAGGGTCAAGTGGGATCTTCTGCAATGCCTCATAAGATGAATACACGCTCTTGTGAACGTGTAAATGGCTTGGCTGTAATCCTTCGCGGATACTCATCGATGGTCTCTGAACTTGCTGGCGACCAATGGAATGAAGGCGATGTTTCATGCAGTGTTGTACGCCGCGTTGCAATCGCCGATGCTTTCTACGCTATGGATGGACTTCTAGAAACAACCCTTACAGTGCTTAATGAATTCGGAGCTTTCCCTGCTGTAATTGCAGCAGAGCTCGAGCGCTATCTACCGTTTCTTGCAACAACAAAGATTTTGATGGCAGCGGTTAAAGCAGGCGTTGGCCGTGAAGTCGCACACGAAGTCATTAAGGAGCACGCAGTTAAAGCAGCCCTTGCCATGCGTGAAGGCCAAGCAAATACGATGTTTGATGCGCTAGCCGCTGATGCACGAATCCCACTTGATAGGAAAGCACTTGATCAGCTAATCAGTGCACCACTTGAATTTACTGGCGATGCTCGCCAGCACATTGCTCGAGTTGTTAGTCGCATTGAGGCGATTACATCCGCGCATCCTGCCGCAGCGCAGTACAAACCCGGCTCTATTCGGTGAGCGGCTTCGGCCTTGCCGGTCCACCGCTGGCACCACAGGTTCCTGGGTGGGATCACCTGCGCACCGGAAAAGTTCGCGATCTCTACACAAATGAAGCTGGTGAAATTCTCCTCGTAGCCTCAGATCGCATTAGCGCTTTTGATTGGGTACTTCCGTCAACGATTCCAGATAAAGGTGCGATCCTTACTCAACTTTCACTCTTCTGGTTTGAGTTACTCGAAGACATTATTGGCAATCACATTATTAGCGATGATGTTCCAGATGAAGTTAGTGACCGAGCAGTCATCGTTAAACCACTGAAAATGTTTGAGATTGAATGTGTCGCACGCGGATATCTCACTGGAGGCGGACTTAAGGAGTATCAAGAAGATAAAAAGGTCTGCGGGATCGAACTTCCAGATGGCCTGGTTGATGGATCACAGCTACCAACGCCGATATTTACCCCAGCAACAAAGGCGGCCATCGGTCATCACGATATCAATATAGATTTCGATGCAGCCGCTGTAATCGTTGGGAAAGATCACGCAGAGGCTCTGAAGAGTTACACACTGAAGCTCTATTCAGAGGCAGCTGACTTCGCTTCATCTCGTGGCATCATTTTGGCTGATACAAAATTCGAATTCGGAATCGATGCAGACGGTGAGATCACCCTTGGGGATGAAGCCCTAACGCCTGATTCTTCACGCTTTTGGGATGCAGCAAATCCAGGTGCATCATTTGATAAGCAATTTGTACGCGATTACCTCACATCATCAGGCTGGGATAAGAAGAGCCCGCCACCAGAATTGCCCGCAGAGATCATCGAAAAAACTGCGCAGCGATACCACCAGGCGTTTTACACAATAACCGGCAGTAAGTTCTAAGGGGAATCACAATGGCGATCATCGTTGTAGAAGTAATGCTCAAGCCAGAGATTTTAGATCCACAAGGTGTTGCAGTGGGCGCTGCTCTTCCCCGTCTCGGATTCACCTTCGCAAAGAGCGTGCGCCAAGGTAAGAGATTCGAGATTGAAATTGAAGGAACGCCAACCGCTGTACAGATGGCAGATATCGAAAAAGCAGCCGCAACGCTTCTTGCTAACCCTGTGATCGAAACCTATGTAATAAAGGTGAAGGCATGAAGTTAGGTGTCATCACTTTTCCAGGCACACTCGATGATCGAGATGCGCTGCGTGCAGCATCGGTCGCTGGAACAACTGCGATCTCTCTTTGGCATAATGATGCAGATCTCAAGGGTGTAGATGCAGTGATCCTTCCCGGTGGTTTTTCCTATGGTGACTATCTTCGTTGTGGTGCGATCAGTCGCTTTGCACCAGTAATGACGAAAGTTATCGATGCAGCCAACGGTGGAATGCCACTGCTTGGAATCTGCAATGGCTTTCAGGTTCTCTGCGAGGCCCACTTATTGCCTGGTGCACTGACCCGCAACAAAGACCTTCACTTCCTCTGCCGCGATCAGAAGTTAGTGATTGAAAATAACTCGACGGCTTGGACCTCTGATTATGTACAAGGTCAAGAGATTGTTATCCCGCTAAAAAATGGTGAAGGTTCATTCCAATGTGATGATCAGACTTTGGCACAGCTAGAGGGCGAAGGGCGCATTGTTGCTCGCTATGTAGGTGAGAATCCCAACGGATCACGTAATCTCATTGCGGGCATTACAAATGAGCGTGGAAATATCGTAGGTTTGATGCCGCATCCAGAGCATGCAATCGAAACTCTTACCGGCCCAAGTACTGATGGCCTTGCATTTTTCACCTCTGTCTTGAATGCGATGGTGAAGTAATGGCCTTAGATACTGTTGCAATTGCCACCGCAAACCCTGATACAACACAACCATTTGCAGAACTTGGACTTAAAGGTGATGAGTACGCGCGTATCAAAGAGATCTTAGGTCGCCGCCCAACATCATCTGAGTTGGCGATGTATTCAGTGATGTGGTCTGAGCATTGTTCATATAAATCTTCCAAAGTTCACCTCAAGCAATTTGGCGATAAGGCAGTTAAATCAGATGCACTTCTCGTAGGTATTGGCGAAAATGCTGGAGTAGTCGATGTCGGACAAGGTTATGCAGTGACATTTAAAGTGGAGTCACATAACCACCCATCATTTATTGAACCGTATCAAGGAGCTGCAACTGGAGTTGGCGGAATTGTCCGCGATATTTTGACGATGGGTGCGCGACCAATTGCTGTGATGGATCCACTTCGCTTTGGACCAGCAGATACACCTGATACAAAACGCGTCCTACCTGGAGTTATCGCAGGAGTCGGTGGATATGGAAACTGTTTAGGGCTACCAAATATCGGCGGTGAAGTTGTCTTTGATGAAACCTATTTGGGTAATCCGCTTGTGAACGCACTCTGTGTTGGCGTAATGAAACATAGCGATATTAAGTTGGCAAAGGCAGCGGGTGCTGGAAATCTCGTTGTGCTCTACGGTGCAAAAACTGGTGGCGATGGAATCGGTGGCGTCTCTGTATTAGCTTCAGAAACATTTGAGGCAACAGGCCCTGCAAAGCGTCCTGCTGTACAAGTAGGTGACCCATTTGTTGAGAAAGTACTGATTGAATGTTCGCTAGAGATTTTTGCTGAAGATCTCGTTGTAGGCATCCAAGATCTAGGTGGGGCAGGCTTATCCTGCGCCACCAGTGAGTTAGCTTCAGGCGGTAGTGGGGGAATGAAGGTCGAATTAGACCGTGTTCCGCTGCGCGATGCCACGCTCTCGCCAGAAGAGATTTTGATGTCAGAGTCACAAGAACGCATGTGCGCAATTGTTGAACCAAGCAAGATTGATCGCTTCCTTGAAATCTGCAAGAAGTGGGATGTGACCGTCACAGTTATTGGTGAGGTTACAGATGGCGATCGCCTCGAAATCACTTGGCATGGCGAATTAATTGTTGATGTACCGCCGCGCACCGTCGCACATGAAGGTCCGGTCTACTCTCGCCCTCTTGCAGAGCCGGCATATATTGCGCGCGTTAACGCCGAAGTTATTAATCCAGTGATTCCACAGACTGCGCAAGAGATTAAAGATGCAATCTTGATGATGGCGGCAACTCCTAACTTGGCTGACAAGAGTTGGGTTACCAATCAATACGATCGCTATGTTCAAGGTAACACAGTGCAATCACAGCCAGATGATTCTGGAATGGTCCGCATCGATGAGAAGACACACCTTGGTGTTGCAGTGGCCACAGATGCCAATGCAAATTGGTCTTACTTAAATCCATATGAGGGTGCAAAGCTTGCGTTAGCCGAGGCATCACGAAATATTGCAACAGCTGGTGCGGTTCCGCTTGCTGTAACAAACTGTCTCAACTTTGGTTCTCCTGAAGATCCAGGTGTGATGTGGCAATTTGCAGAGACTGTGCGCGGGTTGGCAGATGGATGTCTTGAGATGGGTCTTCCTGTTACAGGTGGCAACGTCTCCTTCTATAACCAGACCGGTGATGTTGCAATCTTGCCAACACCCGTCATCGGAGTTCTTGGCGTTATAGATGATGTGCGCACTCGCACGCCGATGAGCTTTGATCGTGCCGGACTTGAACTTTATGTAATCGGTGCAAGTGATGAGAACTTATCTGGTTCTGAATGGGCCTACCTTCACGGTATGCGCGGGGGACAGGCACCAACAGCTGATTTACAGCGTGAAATGCGCCTTATCAAGCTATTGGTAAAGGGTCGCACCGAAAAGATTTTCACTGCAGCCCATGATTTAAGCCAAGGTGGACTTACCGCATCCCTTACCGAGATGGTCTTACGTCATAACGTTGGCGCAACGATTACTCTGGCAAATCCGGGAATGAATCTACTTGTTGAAACCCCTGGTCGAGTTGTTGTTGCAGTTGAGCCAGCGAAAGCTGCAGCGTTAAAGGAAGCAGCCGGTGATATTCCATTGACTTATCTGGGGACTACAGGTGGAGACGCACTTGTCATCAACGATGTAAAGATTTCGCTTTCCGAACTTCGCACCGCACATACATCTACCTTCCAGAAACTATTTGGATAAGTAATGCGCGATCCCATCATCCTCGAGCAGGTTAAAGCGTCTTTGGCAGAACTCGTCCGCCTCTCACCTGGTCGTGCAATTGAGGTTCGGATCCCGCCGTATGCAGCTGTGCAATGCGGCGAAGGTCCAACACACACTCGCGGAACACCGCCGAATGTAATCGAGATGGATGCACAGACATGGCTAGCTCTTGTGCAGGGTGAAAAGAATTGGTCAGACGCTCTCAGCGAAGGTTTGATTAACGCATCGGGTGCGCGCGCCGACCTATCTGCACTCTTGCCGCTTACGAATAGGATCTCCTCATGAGCCGCCGTCCCGATGGTTTACTCAATCACAACTATCCGGGCGATGATAAAGGGCCACAAGATGCATGTGGCGTCTTTGGTGTCTGGGCTCCAGATGAAGAAGTTGCTAAGTTAACTTTTTATGGTCTCTATGCCTTGCAACATCGCGGAACCGAATCTGCTGGCATTGCAACCTCTGATGGTGAACGTATCGTTGTCTTCAAAGATATGGGTCTTGTCTCGCAAGTATTTACCGAGTCAGATCTTGCAACACTTCCAGGTGATCTTGCTATCGGTCACACGCGATATAGCACCACAGGTTCAAGCACCTGGATAAACGCCCAGCCAACCTTGCGGCCAACTAAGTACGGCACACTGGCTTTAGCCCACAATGGAAACCTGACTAATACTGGCGATCTTGCCGAAATGGTGTCAAAGCTTGAACCACCCGCCAAGAATGAGGGTGGTGCAACAACAGATACCGAAATCATGACAGCGCTCATTGGTCTGCAACACGAGAAAAATGTTGAGGCAAGTGCGCTTGCTGTATTGCCGTTGCTAGAGGGTGCATTCTCACTCGTCTTTATGGATGAACGCACGTTGTATGCCGCCCGCGATCGACACGGCGTACGCCCGCTCGTTATCGGAAAGCTCGAACGCGGTTGGGTTGTTGCATCAGAGTCGGCTGCCCTTGATATTGTCGGTGCCGCTTTTGTTCGCGAAGTTGAACCAGGTGAATTCTTAATTATTAATGAAGATGGAATTCGTTCGCAGATGTGGGCAGTACCCGAACCCAAGGGTTGCATCTTCGAATATGTCTATCTTGCTCGCCCTGATACATCGATTGCTGGACAGAGCGTGCATGCCACACGAGTGCGCATTGGAAAGAAACTTGCGATCGAAGCACCAGTGAAGGCAGATCTTGTCATTCCGGTCCCTGAATCTGGAACACCTGCCGCAATTGGATATGCGCAAGAATCTGGAATTCCTTATGGGCTAGGGCTTGTTAAGAACTCTTATGTTGGTCGCACGTTTATTCAACCATCACAGACAATTAGACAGCTTGGTATTCGCCTTAAGCTCAATCCATTGCGCGAAATTATTGAGGGTAAGCGAATCGTTGTAGTCGATGACTCGATCGTGCGCGGAAATACCCAGCGCGCAATCGTTCGTATGTTGCGCGAGGCAGGTGCACTTGAGATTCACGTCCGCATCTCAAGTCCACCAGTGAAGTGGCCATGTTTCTACGGGATTGACTTTGCAACACGGGCAGAGCTGATCGCTAGTGGCCTCGAAGTGGAAGAGATTCGCAGATCTATCGGTGCTGATTCACTGGGCTATGTCAGCGCAGAGGGATTGATTGAAGCCACCCACGTACCGGCTGAAAAGCTATGTACAGCGTGCTTTACAGGGCAATATCCGATCGCTATCCCTACAGATCTTTCAGACGGTAAATTGCGCCTGGAGATATTGGATCAAAACCCATGAGCACATATAAAGATGCAGGTGTAGATATCGATGCGGGTGATCGCGCCGTCGAGTTAATGAAGGCATCGATTGCAAAAGCATCACGTAAAGAGGTAATCGGCGGTATCGGCGGATTCGCTGGCCTCTTTGATGCCAGTGCGATGAAGTCAATGCAACAACCACTTCTCGCAACATCAACCGATGGCGTTGGCACAAAGACGGAGATCGCCCGCATCCTTGGTAAGTACGACACCATCGGTGAAGATCTAGTTGCCATGGTTGTCGATGACTTAGTTGTCTGTGGCGCAGAACCTCTCTTTATGACAGATTACATCGCAGTTGGAAAAGTAATCCCAGAACGCATCGCTGCAATCGTTGCTGGAATCGCACGCGGTTGTGAAAAAGCAGGCACCGCATTAGTTGGTGGCGAAACTGCCGAACACCCAGGTCTACTTGGCGAAGATGAATTTGATATCGCAGGTGCTGCCACCGGTGTTGTCGATGCTCACCTACAACTTGGTGCGCATCGCGTTAAATCGGGCGATGTATTAATTGCCATGCCAGCATCGGGTATCCACGCAAATGGTTTTTCTCTCGTTCGTCATATCATCGCAACACGGAGCATTGATATCACTTCACATAATGCAGATTTCGGCCGCACACTTGGTGAAGTACTTTTAACACCAACAGAGATTTACGCACTTGATTGTTTGGCGCTGATCAGAAGTCTCAAAGAAAACTTGCGTACCTTCTCGCACATCACAGGTGGGGGACTTGCAGATAACACTGCTCGCGTGATTCCAGATGGCTTAACTGCTACCTACGATCGCAGCACCTGGTCGTTGCCGCACGAGATGCAATACCTGGCTGACATAGCCAAGGTCCCACAGGCAGATATGGAGCGCACCTGGAACGCCGGAATCGGCATGGTTGCCATCGTTGATCAGGTCGTCGCCGAGCTCACCATCGCCTCATTAGCCGCCCGTGGCATGAAGGCTTGGGTAGCGGGAGAGGTCAAAACCACCCACGGCACGCGTGGATCTGCCGCTTTGGCTGGGACCTATAAATCGCGCTAAAGTGCGCCCACGCAGATAAAAGCTATTGGTAAGGAGGCCGCCCCATGGGTAGAGGCCGTGCAAAAGCTAAACAGACAAAAGTAGCCCGCGATCTCAAGTACAACTCACAAGAGATGGATCTTGATCGCCTGGCTAAAGAACTTCATGGTGATGCACCAGCAACAGATAACCGTGAGGATGACGACCCCTTCGCCGAAGGCAATTACATCCCTCGTGCGTAACTAGCGCGAATCACAATGCTGCCAACGCCATACGTTGCATCCCTGCGCGTATTTGAACCACTCGAAGCTTTTGATCCCGTCGATCGACTTCGTTGGCAATCACTTTCTGTCGATCAAAATTCGCGTGAAGAAGAACAACGACTTGCACTAGAGCGCGTCATTTTTCCACAACCACCTAATGCGCGACCCGATGGTGCCCACATTCTCGATCTCGAAAGCGCTCGCTATGTTTGTCCGTGGTCTACGGCAACACGCTGTTGGGCGGCACTCGAAAGTTTCAAAGGACAATTTCCGCCACCGCTTTCACACTTCTTTGTTTCACCTGCGCTAGAAGAAGTGATTACAAGTGGAATGGATTTTGCAGATGAACTCGTACCGCACACGCTAAGCGAGACATGGGTAATTCCACCTAGATGGTTCTCGATATTTACACCGAATGAACGTGAAATCGGTACCGATCAGAACGGACCTTTTTCTAGAGCGCGAACCACAATCGCACTTGCAAAAGCTCGGACGATGAAAGCACATGAAACAGTTGTCGGAGCATTTGGTGTCGGGCCTGTTGAACAAGAAATTGAAAACCTCCTTGAATGGCTTGAGATCTTTCATCCCGAATCACTCGTCGAACTTGATTACGGTGGACTCGCTGGTTATCTCTCTACTGCACTTACAAACGAAGGTGAAGATGGTCTTGTGGCTGATACATCCATTGAAGATGTCTTGCTCTCCCTCGACGGATTAGCCGAAGGAGATGGCGCAGTTGCCGGCCGCGGATATGAACGACTTGTTCGACGTTGGCGTAGCGTGCAGGCGTACGAAACAGCTTTCTAGATTCATTCATCTTGCCAAGACCCCTGCCAAACGGGGATACTTCGGTGCATTGCGGGGCAAATCGGACATGATCTGTCCCCCGTTTGTAAACGAAAATTCTAAGGAGAGCAATGAGCCGTCTACCTGATGCTGAAGTTCTCCTAACTCCACGCGAAGTCGCTGATTTGTTTGGCGTTGATCCAAAGACAGTTACGCGTTGGGCAAAGGCAGGAAAACTCACTTCAATTCGCACACTTGGTGGACATCGTCGTTATCGCAAATCAGAAGTTGATGATCTTCGCGCAAATTATTTTAAGGCTCAGTAATTTTAGGTTCTTCTAATGAGTGATATCTCCTTTAGTAAATACCTACTCCTTGGTGCACTGACATTTGTGTTTGTTGGAATCCTCACTCCGATCATGCGCAAGATTGCAATCTCGGTGGACGCTGTTGATGCACCAACTCTCGAGCGCAAAGTCCAGAAAGAGCCAGTTCCGTATTTAGGTGGAGTTGCAATAGCGATCGGCGTAGTTGGTGCTTCTTACGCAGCCTTGCTCGTTGAAGATTTCTCAATGGAAAATTTTCGCCTTGCAAGTTTTGTCTTAGTCCCAGCAATTGCGATCTCTGCGATGGGATTGATTGATGATCTCAAAGGTCTGCAACCTTGGCCACGTTTAATTGCGCAGACCTTTACCGGTCTTATCGTTGCCGTGATTTTGACCGTAACAGACACCATGGGTGTTGCTTTTGGAAACACCTTCCTTAACTATGCAATTTCAGTCTTATGGATTGTTGGAGTCTGTAACTCCATCAACTTCTTTGATAATCACGATGGTGGAGCTGCCGGCACTGTTGCGGTGATCTCACTCTTTCTCTTCTTTATCGCCTTTGATCGCCAACAGATTCTGGTCAGCGCTCTTGCGATTGTGACTGCCGGCGCAACAGCTGGTTTTCTCATTTGGAACCGCCATCCAGCAAAAATCTATATGGGCGATGCCGGTGCGCTATTCCTCGGAATTATCATCTCGGTACTGACTATTCGACTGAGTCCAGGAATTGTTCCGCAAGAGAAATCAATTGCAATCCCAATGTTGTTAATGGCAACACCGATTTTGGATACAACGGTTGCAGTCATCTCACGTTTACATCGCGGAATCTCTCCATTTCAAGGTGGACGCGATCACCTTTCTCACCGATTAATGCGCCTTGGGCTATCTCGCAAAGTAACCGCGTTGACTCTGTGGGCCTTGGCGGGCGTTTATGGTGCGATGGCACTTGCGGTCTACACCTGGCCAGATACTTTAGGTTGGCAATTGATTACCATCGCAGCGATTGCATGGGTTGCCAAACTGGCATTCTTCTTAAGAATTCCATCTGAGGGGTAGACTGCACTCATGGCAAATAATGAGAAACCAGTTGATGACGTAAAGGCAAAGATGGCTGCTGCCCTAGAGGCGAAGAAAAATAAAGGCGGCCGTCCAGGTTCATCAGGTGGAACAAGCGGAGGATCAAAGATCCGTGGCGGCCAACGCAGTGGTGGCGCACCTCAGGTGCAACGTAAAGCAGGACCATCTGGTTCTGGCTCTGCAGGTTAATTTAATTTAGCAACACAAATATCTTCAAGAAAAATTAGAGTGGCTCGGGACAGGATCGAACTGTCGACCTCACGATTTTCAGTCGCGCGCTCGTACCAACTGAGCTACCGAGCCAATATTTAATTGTGGTCGTGCACCAACTTAAAC